>NZ_JBIUCF010000002.1:0-275967 GCF_044593615.1 Nonomuraea sp. NPDC051941 | reverse complement strand
CGCCGCGGGCTCCTGTGCCGCGGGCTCCTGTGCCGCGGGCTCCTGTGCCGCGGGCTCCTGTGCCGCGGGCTCCTGTGCCGCGGGCTCCTGTGCCGCGGGCTCCTGTGCCGCGTGGCGCTGCGCGGCTGGGCGCCGTGCTGTGGGGACCTGTGCTGCAGGGGCCGGTGCGGCGGCGCTATCGGGGCGGGCCCCTGCGCCACGGGGTCCTGCGCGGCCGGGCACTGTGTCGTGGGGTCCTGTGCCGCGGGGGTTCTGTGCGGCCAGGCGCTGTCGCGCGGGGTGCCGCACCGCGGGGTCCTACGCGACCGGACGCTGTGCCGCGGGGCGCAGCACCGCAGAGTCCTATGAGGCTGGGTCTTCAACGCCACCGCTGGCGCGATGCTCGGCGAGAACTCCTTCGACCTCCTCCCCAAACCTCTGGCGGAGGCGTTCGGCGTACCCCCGCCGATGCTGATCGTCGCCCTAGCGTTCTCACCCATCCCTATCGCCGAACGCTAGATGACCATGCCCGATGCCCACGTCGCCCGCCACCACGTCACCCACCGCGGCGCCCGTCCCCACGCCGATGTCGGCCTCCCCACCGACGCTCCAATCGCCCCCAGCCACCCGGACGGCCCCGCGCCCAGGTGTACACCTCCCCGACGCTGACCGCGGCGACAGGATTAACCGCTCACGACTTCCCGAACGGTCACATTCCTCTACGACACGCCCGCCGCCGCATCCCGACCTTCCTGCTCCTGGACGCGTCGCTCCCCTGACCTCCCTCATCACCATCCCGGACAGCACCCGGAGCGCCTACCCGGGTCTCTTCGCCGGTTTCCTCCCGTATCTGGCCACCTCCGATATCGTCCCAGAGGCCCCCACACCCTGCTCGGCCACTGGTTCGACCCTGACTCCTACCACCTTGGGGGCGCTGTTCATGGTGGGTGTGATCGGCCTGACAGACTGACACGAGGAAAACGTGTGCGTGACATGTCGCCGGATCATGCACAATAAGGCGGGAGCGCCCTTAGCTCAGCTGGATAGAGCACCGGACTTCTAATCCGACGGTCGCAGGTTCGAATCCTGCAGGGCGCGCTTTGATCATGTCCTGACCTGCGGTTTTGCGGGGTCGGATGCGTTCTAGAATTTTCGTCTAGCGGCTGCGTGCTCCGTACGTGCTCGCGCGCACCAACCCCGCACACACCATGATCCATTCACCGTCTCCGGTTGCTGCGGGAAGAGCAGCGGCCCCGCCTCGCCACGAGCAGGCGGCGAATGCGGGGCCGGATGCTTAATCCGACTGTCAACTCCTCAGCGAGATGAGTTTCCCGGGCGTGGCCTGGTCATCCTCGCCGAACAGCAAGGCCGCGGTCTGCTCGGCCGCAGCCGAGGCCACCTGCGGGTAGACAGAAGTGTAGGTGTCGGCGGTGAAGGCGCTGGAGGTGTGGCCCAGCGTTTCCTGTACCACCTTCATCTCCACCCCGGCGGCCAGCATCAGCGAGGCCGCGCCATGGCGCAGGTCGTGCAGTCGGACGGGTGGTAGCCCGGCAAGGTAGGCCAGCCAGAGGAATTGGTCGGAGACGTGCTGGGGATGCAGGCGGCTGCCGTTGGGTTGGGTGAAGACGAACCCGCTGTCGGTCCACGCCTCGCCCATGGCCAGCCGGTCCTGGAGCTGCTGCTGCCGGTGGGCGCGCAGCGCCTGGGCGGTGTCGGTGTCCAGGGCGATGGTCCGCACGGAGGCCTCGGTCTTCGGCGTGCCCTCGTGGACCTGCCAGGCCAGTTGCACGAGTTGCCAGTTCACCGTCAGAGTGCGGCCGTCGAGGTCGACCTCCTTCCAGCGCAGCCCGCACGCCTCGCCCCGGCGTAGCCCGCGCAGAGCGATCAACTGATACAGGGCAAACAGGCGATGCCGTCGTGCCTCTTCGAGGAACAGGCGGGTCTGAGCGGGCGTCCACACCATCACCGACGACGGGCGCGGCACGCTGGTGTAGGCGTCGATCGGATCGACCCGTCTACCGGCGCGGCGCTGCTTCTCCGCCTGACGATAGTCGCGGTAGTCCTGCTGCCAGGCGCGGACCCGGACGTCGGTCCACACCAGCGCTCTGGGCCGGGCCTTGGCCGGCATCTCCAGTACGGCGGCCGGGTTGAAGTCGATCAGCCGATCCTGGCGCATGGCCATGTTCAACGCGTGCCGAAGGGTGGCGCGGATGCTGTGCATGGTGGCGATGCTGATCGGCCGCCGATACTTGACGCTCGCCTGTACCACCGGGTCCGGATCGGTGCGGCGTTCGGTGATGGTGTCGTTGAACTCCTCGATCTGCTCGAACATGAGCGCGATGTCGCTGACCTTGAGCTGATCCAACCGCAACTGTCCCAGATACGGCGTCAGGTAGAGCCGGATATGGCCCTCGTAGGAGCGGCGGGTGGTCTCCTCGATCTTCCGCTTGCGGTTGAGGAACTCCGCCAGCCACTGCTCGACGGTGATCTCCTGGGCCAGATGCTGCCCGGTCTTGATCTTTCGACGGATGGTTTCCGCGTTCGGGAGTGTGTTGGTCTCGGCCAGCGTGCGTTTGATCAGATCGGCGATCTGGGTGCGGGTGGCGGGCTCGCGCGCATCTGCCAGCGTGAGCAGGTCGCGCACGTGGCCGAGTTCGTCCTTGGCCGCCTCCTGGGTGGCAAAGCCGCCGCGGCGCAGTGGCCCGCGCCGCTTGCCGTCGGGGCTGGGCGGGAGTTCGATCTGGTAGTTCCAGATGCCGTGCCGGTAGCTCCATCCGCCGTCGGAGCGGCGCAGCTTGGGGCATTTCTGCCCGAGTTCCTTGCCGTCGCTGTCGCGGCAGGAACAGCGTTTGAACGTGCGTCCCTCGGCCATGGTGTGTCTCGTTCCTCTTCTCTTCGGTGCTGTTGGGTAGGGCTGGTGTGATGGTGAGCAAAGGGGAGCGGGGTGGCGCACGGCACAGGGTTGCTGCGTCCCGTCCTCAAGCGGCTGGTGAAGGAACTGGTCGCCCTGGTCAAAGGGCGCGCCTTTGAAAAATCTGTTCCGAGCACTCATCCCGCGATGTCCCGCTCAGCCACGACCCCGGCAATCGCCGGACACGGGCGCACGGCGATCCAGTTGCCCGTGCCGCCGCCTGTACGGCGTGGAGCGCCGGGGTCGTCGCGTTCCCGGCCGGCGCGACCGATGCGGTGGCGTGATCGGGTGGGCACGCCCGTGGTCGTCACCCGCCGCGTCGATGGCCGTGCCGGACAGGGCGTATCGACGCCCACCTGGATGGGGACGGTCAAGGCCGAATCCGACGGTCAACGCCGGGTCGGGGCACCGGCGGTCTCCACACGGCGCCGCCGCCAGCTCACCGCGCATTGCTTCTCGGAGGCGCCACCGAGTAAGGACGGCACTGGCGTGCAGCTGCGCACAAGCCCGTGCATCCGAGAGGAGACAGCCGTTTCCAGCACGTCGGCCCGGAATGACCGCGCGGTCGCTGCTGATGGGTCTGATCAGTCGGCGGTTGGGCGCTGTCGGTCGTGCTAAACGGTATGGCCCGCGGTCGCGTTGCACGGCGGATGATGTCGTTCGGTGGTGTTGCGTTGTGGTGAAGTGGTGTCATGTTGGTGCGACCCGATCACCTGGGCCACCTGATCCCCGTCACCTTCTTAAATACCTGTGATCGGGCCCGAATTCGGACAGCAGACGAAGCAAAGGTTCGACTATGATCACCGGACAAAGCATGCATTTCTGGTGCACACTCATCGTCCTCGATCGACAGGGGCACCCCCGAAGCGGGGGTAACGGTCATGGTGGCATGCAGGATGCGAGCGACGATGCGCGGGGAGTCGCGCCTGTGGATTAAAATGCAGCGCTCCATCTCGGGCGGTGACGGATAATGTCACGCTCCGGTGGTTATGCAGGTAGATGACCTGCGCATTAGGAGAGAGGCCAGTACTGCTCTCTTGCTAGGAATGACCTGCAAGAACACTCTACTCAGCACTTGCCCCTCACTTGATCATCCCGCGCATGTCCCGTGCTCGCTGGGAGCCTATGCCGTTTAGATACGATCTCTGCTGGTAGTAGTCGCCCGATGATCATGTCGGGTAATGCAGGCGGTTCGGGGCGGTTGACGGATCTGATCGCGGTTGGCGCGCTGACATCGCTCATCCCTCGCGAGGTCCTGGACGCGGCCATCGCCATGCACGGATGCCGGGAGTGCCGCGTCCGCAAGCTCCCCGCGCATGTGGTCGTCTACCTGCTGATCGCGCTGTGCCTCTGTCCAGACGACGACTACGAGGAGCCGAGAAACTGACGGGCATGCTGGCCCTGGTGCCGGAAGCGCGCTGGGGGGCGCCAGCCCGCGGGGCGATCATCCAAGCCCGTCAGCGCCTGGGAACCGAGGCGGTCAAAGAGGTGTTCCAGCAGATCGCCCAGCCCGCGGCAACCGAGTCGACGCCGGGTGCGTGGCTGAACCGCCGGCGAGTGATGGCGATCGACGGGTTCGTCGTGGACCTGCTCGACATCGAGGCCAACATCGCCGAGTTCAGCCGCGACAGCGCGGGCGGGCACGAGACCGCCCTTCCCCAGGCCCGGGTGGTCGCCATCAGCGAGTGCGCCCGCCACGCCATCGTGGCCGCCGACGTGGCGGGCTGCTGGACCGGCGAGCAGACCCTAATTAGCCTTCTCCCTCTATCAGCAGTTGACCGAGGAGATACTCCTCACCGCCGCCCGCGGCTTCTACAGCTTCCCGCCTGGAGCCAGGCCCGTCACAGCGGCGCGCATCTGCTCTGGCGCGTCCAGGCCGGGCTGCGCTCGTATTGGCTGCGTGACCTGGACGACGGATCCTGGCTCGCCGTCATCACCAAACCCACCGGCCTGCGCTGATCGCAGAAGGACCGGCCGTGCGAGGCCGCCCGCCAAGGCCGCGACCTCAACCCCGATCACGCGGTGATCGCCCGGCTGGTCGACTACACGGTGCCCGACCGCAAGGGCGAGCACATCCGACTGATCACCTACATACTCGACCGGGCCGAGGCCACCGCCGAGGACCTGGCCCGCTGCTACCACGACCGCTGGGAAGCCGAACCGGCATCGATCAGCTGAAGACGCACCTGCGCGGGCCAGGCCGCATCCTTCGCTCACGCACTCCCGAGCTGGCTTACCAGGAGATCTGGGCCTATCTGCTGACCCACTGGGCGTTTTGCACCCCTGATCTGCACTGCCGCTACTACGGCCGGGATCGACCTCGACCGGATCAATTTCTGGCACCGTTCGCATCGTGCGCCGCTCAGTCACCGATCGCCCGGTCTTTTCCCCTGAGCCACCCGAGGCCTCCTGGACCCTCCACCAAGTCACGCACCGACAGAACGTCAACCCTCACGCCGCCACCGTTCCTACCCGCGAGCCGTCAAACGCTCACGCAAGAGCAGCCACCGTGAGCGACGCCCCTCCGACAATGGCATCCGATACGCAGGACCTCCGACCATCGCACTCTTGCCCACGCCATCGGTCGCACGAGTGAGATCATGATCGTGTCCTATCTAAACGGCATTGGCTTCCTCGACGCGGGGAGTTGCCGGGTCGACGGCCGTATAGCCGATGCGTTGGACTCTGAATTAAATCGGGAATATCGGTCATTCTTGTCGAAACGCCACATTAGCGGTCTGCTGTAATTCCGACTTTTGGATCGGTTGTAACGATCGTAGTGTCCGCGCGTACATCATTTTGTGAAGGGAACCCGGTTCGGCTCTTCTGTCGCATTAGAAGGTTCGATGAGAGGGGCTACAAGCGAAAAAGATTATGAAAATGACCTTTTGATGCCCGGGCGGGTCGTTCGACTTCGGGAACGCTTGTGGCGGGTCGACTATCGGGACGGGACCGTATTCGGTGCGACCGCGCTCGACGGGAGAGACAACCGGCCCACCCGATTCCACGCCGAACTCGAACACGTCGAGTCCGGAGAGCTGCCCTTCCCAGACCCGAACGCGATCGGCGATGAGCGACAGCAGCGCATTCTGCTCGACGCATACCGTTTCTCCTTACTCCATGGCACCGCCCCAATCCTGGGGCTCCAACGTTCACGGGCCATCCCCACCGACTTCCAGATCGTCCCGCTACTCATGGCGCTCGGGTCGGACCGGGTGCGACTGTTGATCGCGGATGACGTCGGCACGGGCAAGACCGTGGAGGCCGGCTTGATCCTTTCTGAGTTGCTCGCTCGCGGCCGCGCACGACGGGTGCTGATCGTGGTGCCTGCGAACTTGCGTGACCAATGGCGCGACACGTTGGACAGAATGTTCCACATAGACGCCACGATCGTCGCTGGCCACCTGTTGCCCTCGCTGGAGCGGCGTCTGCTGCCAGGCCAGAGCGTGTGGGCCACCCACGATGTGGTCATCGCGAGCATCGACTACCTCAAAACGCGCACCGAAGAAGTCCTGTCCCACGGCTGGGATCTCGTCCTCGTGGACGAGGCGCATCTCGCCGCCCAGCCGCACACCGAACCCGGCCGGGCTACACCCGACATGGAACGGTTCAGCTTCGTACAAGAAGCAGCCGCGCGGAGCAGGCACCTGCTGCTGCTGACCGCCACCCCGCACAACGGGTATACCGACTCGTACGCGTCGCTGTTCCGGATGCTCAATTCGGCTCTGGTCCAGGACGGGGTCCACGGTCCGCGAGTGCAACGTGCTGCCGCTCGCGAACACCATGTGGTTCAGCGTCGTCGTGTCGACATCGAGGAGTGGTATCGCGAGCGCGGTGTCCCCTCTCCGTTCCCAGTTCGCCGTGCCGACGAGCAGATTGTCGATCTTCGGCGTTCTCCTGACATGGTCGCGCTGCTCAATGAGCTCAAGGCGTACGCCGGTGACCTGTACGACGCCGCCACGGGCAGTGTCGACCGCTGGGTCGCAGCGCATCTGCAGAAACGACTACTGTCCAGCCCTGCGGCGCTGCGGTCCAGCATCGATAAGCGACTCTCCGCTCTCACCCGTGGCGCGGCCCTTGATGTTAGAACGACCGCGGAAAAGCTCGCGGAGGAGACGACCAGCGACCTCATCTTCACCGAAGACGATGAAGCCGATGCAGCACACCTGAACGCTTCCGTCGGTCTCCCAGAAGAGATCGAGATAGCAAGGCTGCATGTCATCGCTGACCTCGCAAAGAAGGTTACCCCGGCGAAGGACCCGAAACTGGTTGCGCTCCTGCGGCTTCTTCCAGAGCGCATGGCAGCCCACCCGCGCGCGCAACGCGTGCTCGTGTTCACCAAATACAAGGACACCCTCGACTACCTGGTGACGAACCTGATCCGGGCCGTCGGGAAGGGCAAGAACGGGTTACTAGCAGGGACCCGGGTGTTCGAGATCCACGGCGGACTGAACCTTGCGCAACGCAACGAGGTCTTTGCCGCGTTAGAGCAGGCCGACCGGGCTGTGCTCGTCGCCACGGACTGCATCAGCGAAGGCGTCAACCTGCAACGCGCATGTGCCGAACTCGTCCACTACGAGCTGCCGTGGAACCCCAACAGGCTCGAGCAACGCAACGGCCGCATCGACCGGTTCCAACAGCGCGAACCGTTCGTCGGGATTCGGACTCTCGTCCTCGACGACCCGCTGGACGCGAGCCTGCTGTATCTGATCGTTCGCAAGTCCGAACAGATGCGCGCCGACTACGGGTTCGTTCCCCCGTTCCTGGCGAACACCGACATCCTGCTCCACCTGTCCGCCCCTGACGCCGCATACCGCGGGAGGCTCAGCGCCCGGTCCAGCTCCGAACAGCTCAGCCTCGTGGACTTGTTCACCGACGAAGCGGAAAGCGACCTCAGCGACCTGGACAAGGAGCTCGCCCGCATGGCGGGGACATCCCTGGCAGAGACCGACAAGCTCGATCGGGTGCGGGATGAGTCGTTCTACGGCCAGACCCGGATCTCACTGACTGCTATCGAGGACGCGCTCAACCAGTCCCGAGCGTTGACCGGCACCACCGAGCAGGTGCGCGACTTCACCCTGCGGTGCCTTCGTGACATGCACGCCGACATCACCGAGGAAGGGTCGATGTTCCGGCTCGCCCAACTACCCGCGCCCGTGGCCGATCTCGCTTCGGCGGGGTACCAATTCACGTTCGACCCTTCCATCGGGATCGACCACCCCGAGATCGACGTCGTCGACCTGGCCCACCCGTTGCTACGTCGGCTCATCGACATCACCCTGGATCGAGCACAGCTCCCGGACTGCCATGGCAGAGTCGCGGCCCGAACGACCACAGCACAGGTGGGACACGCCGCTGTCCTGCACGTTCTGTTCCGGTACGTTGCGAAGGCCGAACCGCCTGTGCTGCTCGAAGAGATCGTCCCGATTGGTTACCGCACCAGCGAGAACACCACATTCGACGCTGAGGCCGTGATGGCCGCGCCCGCCGGGTCCGGCACCCGCCACCGTGACGACGTCCTTGATGACGCGACCGACATCCTTCATGCTTCGGACCTTAGGGAGCGGCTCGACCGCGTCGCTGCGCAACGCGCCGACGAACTATCGCGTCGGCACGCCCAACTATCCGCGGCGTGGGCGCATGGCCTGGACCGGGTCGAACCCACCTCGCTGGATCTGGTCGCGGTTACCGTCATCTACCCGGAGGTGACCCGGTGACCGACGTTAGCCTCGTCCACACCAGCGGCGGACTGATTGGCGACGTCATCACCGATAGCCTCCGCCAATCCGACGTCGAGGGGGACGCCAAGTTCCTCGCCGATGTGGCCACGTTCAACGACCGTGCCGGACAGCCGCCGACAAAGGCGCAGTACGCCTCCGATTTAGAGGCGGCGTTCCGGACAGGTGTCGCGATCTGGTCCGCGTACGCCGACGAGCTGCGCGACGGGATGGACGTGTCACGGATCCGTGACCGCCTCGTCCTCAAGCTGCTCGACTTGCTCGATTTCCAACCGGTGTACCAGCGGTCCCGGCTCGTCGCCGGCGGCACTGGTTGGGACATCAGCCATCTCGGGTGGGTGGGAGACGATGCGCCACCAGTCCACACCACTGCCGCCGCTGACCTCGACGCCCGCATTGCGGGCAGGCGCAGTCCCCACGAAGAACTGCAGGGGTATCTGAACGCCGCCTCGGCGCGTTGGGGCATCCTCACCAACGGGCGAATGCTGCGGCTGCTGCGCGACTACCACCACACGCGTAGTCGCGGGTATGTCGAGTTCGACCTTATAGCGATCTTCGAAGCCGCCAGCTATCCAGACTTTCTCGCGCTGTGGCGGCTGTGCCACGCCTCCCGGTTCCAGCGCCTCCAACCAGAAGCCGCAACCACCAATGAGTGTCCGAACAGTGAGGACAGCGACGAGGAGTCCGGTGACACGAGGCCGGTCGCCGACGATACGCCGGACACACTGCTGGAACGGCTCCACGCCAAAGCGCTGTCGGCTGGCGTAGCGGCCGGAAAGCGGGTGCAGCCCCAGGTCCGTGCGGCGATTAGTGTCCTCGCGAACGGGTTCCTTGAAGCCGACCCCGGACTGCGGCACCGGCTGGAAGCCGACCCGGACACCGGCCGCGACCTGTATCGCGAGCTCCTCACGGTGCTGTACCGGGTGCTGTTTCTGCTGTTCGCGGAACAGCGCGGCATGCTGAATAACGCCGACCCACTCTATGACGAGACGTACAGCCTCACCCGGCTGCGTGCGGTCGCCACCGACAGCCACGCTGAACCGCGTCGGATGGACCTGTGGGAAGGGCTGAAGACAACGTTCCGGGCCTTCGGGAACGAGGAAGATGCCGCCAAGCTCGGCGTGTACCCGTACAACGGGTTCCTGTTTGACCAGAGCCAGACACCTCTGACCAGCGACGCCCGACTGCCGAACCTGCACCTCACCCAAGCGATTGAGGCGCTCACCACCGTGCAAACCGGCCGGGTCCGCATGCACGTCGACTACCGCAACCTCGGCGTCGAGGAGCTCGGCGCGGTGTACGAGTCCCTGCTCGACTACACCCTGTCCATCGCATCCACCGCCATCGTGGTCGACGGGCGGACCGTGCGGCGCGGTGAGGCGTACCTGGCGCCGCTGAGCATTGAACGATCCGACCTCGCGTCGTACTACACCCCCACGGATCTGGTCGACCTGCTGCTCTCGCGGTCGCTCGACCCGCTCATCGAGGACACCGTCGCCAAAGCCGGTGACAACCCAAACGACCAGGTACGGGCGCTGCTGGGGCTGCACGTGATCGATCCGGCGTGCGGGTCCGCGGCGATCCTGATCGGTGCGCTGGACCGGATCGCGTATGCCGTCGCCAAGGCGCGCAGCGCCCCTCAGGAGCCGCGTGACACCGACCTAGCCCACGCTCGCCGCGAGGTGCTGCAACGGTGCATCTACGGGGCGGAGAAGGATCCGTTCGCCGCGGAGCTCGCCAAGGTGGCGCTGTGGATCCACTGCGTCGTCCCAGACGAGCCCTTAACGTTCCTCGACCACCACATCGTGTGTGGTGACAGCCTCGTCGGCTGGCCCCTGCTGGGCGTGCCCACCAACATCCCAAACGCCGCGTACGAGGTCCAGAAGGCGAAGGGTCCGGAGCGGGCGACGCTGACGAAGGCGCTGCGCCGCAACGAGCAGTTCATTGCCTCCGGTGCCGACTTGTTCCAGCAGGGCGACATCGCGTTCACCCTGACACTTCCCGACGAACTGCACGCCGACGAGCACACCCCCGCCGACGTACGCCGCAAAGCCGCCGCGTACCGATCATGGCTAGTCAGCGATGAATATGCCCGGTGGAAGAACACCGCGGACCTGTGGACCGCCGCGTTCTTCTGGAACGACACCGACCAGCGGCCACCTACCAGTGTCGAATACTCCGCCGCTCTCGAAGGGAACCCGGACGAGGATTTAGCAAAGGCCGCCGACTATCTTCTCTCTGATATCAACCCACTGCACTGGCCATTGGCGTTCCCGGAGGCATACGCCGCCGGAGGCTTCGACCTCGTCTTGGGCAACCCGCCCTGGGAGCAGTTCAAGGGCGAAGAGCAGCCGTTCTTCAAACAGCACAAGCCTGCGATCGCAGCGATGACAAGCGAGACCCGTAAGATGGCTATCGCCGAACTGGAAAAGTCTGACCCTCCGCTTTTCGCGAGGTGGAAGACATATCAAGCCTTGCAGGGCCGGCTAGCCCACTACGCCAAGACGTGTGGCCGCTATACGCGCACCAACAACGAGGCGAACACATACGTCTTGTTCACCGAGCTCGCCGCCCGGTCCAGCAGCCACGTCGGCCTCATCGTCAAGAGCGGTATCGCGACCGACGCCGCCCAGTCCCCCGTGTGGAAACACTTGCTCGACCAGGGGCGCGTTCGGCAAGTGATCGACATGGTCAACCAGGAACGCAACGGCAAACGCATCTTCCCTGCGGTCGCCGCCGTGGAACGGTTCAGCGTCATCCACTTGGGCCCCGCCTCCACAAACCTGCTCGAAGCTTCGATGCTCAACTTCGGTGTCTCAGAGGCGGCCTCAAAGCCATTATGTTCATGGTCACGTGATGAACTGCGTTCGGTCGCGCCGCGTACGCACACTCTGCTGTCCACCGACAATGCGGCGGAGATCCGGCTTGCGTTGGAGCTGCACGATCGCTTCGGAACCCTAGACTTCGCCGAGACGGACGGAGCCAATCCCTGGGGATTGCGCTACACCACACTGTTCCACTCGTCAGGGGCGAAGGAGAAGGGGCTGCTTCTGCGCGGCCCCGCACTGCAAGCAGACGGGTTCACCTGCGGAAAAGACAAGCGATACCGGCATCCCGACGGACGAGTGGCCGTCCCCGTGTATGAGGGACAGATGGCCAACCGATGGGACCACCGTGCCCGCACTTTCGAAGGGTTTATCGGCAAGGACCGTTACGGTCGCAAGCCCCACATCCCATGGGTGACCGACGCACAGCACGCGGACCCGGACTTTGAGGTTGAACCCCGCTACTGGATGCACGAGAAGGTCGCAGCACAACGACTCGATGAGGTCGTGCCCGTGGACAACGCGATGCTCGCTATGCGCGCAATCGGTGCTGCATCGACCAATAGGCGGGTCCTGCGAGTTGCCTTGATCGAGGCACTGCCCGCAACGCACGGACTACCAATGCTGATCTCACCTGTAGAGCACGTGCTCGAGGCTGCCGGATTACTCAACTCAATGACGCTCGATTTTCTGATGCGCATGCACATGTCGAGCGGGAACATCACTCCATGGGCGTTGTCTCAGTGTGCGGCTCCGTGTCCCGATGAGCTCCCGGCACAGGCATCTCATATTTCTGCAGAACTGAGCCTGACATCGCTGCGTGTCGCGGAAATCGTCGGGGCCGATGTGCATCGGTGGAATAGCGCACGTCGGGAACTTCTTGACGCCACCGCCGACGCTCTTGTGGCTCAGGCGTACTGCCTGAGCACGGCCGACTATGAGACCGTGCTCGACCACTTCGCCCTGTTGGCGAAGATCGAAACCAAACAGTTCGGCGAGTACCGCAGCAAGCGGCTCCGCCTGGAGGCTTTCGAGGAAATCGGAGGAGGGCGCTGATGCACCCGTTGGCGATGCTGGCCGGGCTGCGCGAGGACTACGAGCGGTACGTCGACTCGTTTCAGTTCTACAAGAACCCCGCCATCCGGGACTGGGTGCAGGCCAAACGGCGTGAGGGCCGGCTGCTGTATCGGGAGCCGTTTCTCACATTGGCGAAGCCGTTCGCGGACGGCTGCTCCCTGCAGTCGCTGGTCGATGAGGGCGTCCTGGATCCTGGCGTGCAGACCGTGTTCACCCGTAAACCTGGCGATGTGGCCAGCAGCCCGGTGTCGCCGTTCGTGCACCAGGAGACCGCGATCCGGCAGGTCATGGCCGGGGTCAATACGGCAGTGACCACGGGCACAGGGTCGGGTAAGTCCTTCACGTTCTACATCCCGATCGTCTCGACTGCCCTGATGTTGGCCGCGGGCCGTGATGAGGGGGCGTTCCGGTCCCCGGTCGCGGTGATCATCTACCCGATGAACGCGCTGGCGAACAGTCAGTACGAGGACATCGCGGCGCGGTTGGCCGGGTCGGGGCTGACGGTGTGCAATTACACCGGCACGTTGAAGACCACCCCCGAGGGAGCGATGAAGGACTTCAAACAGCTCACCGGCCGGGACGCGCCCTATGACAGCGAGGTCATCGACCGGGACACCTTGCACGGCGGCGGTTGCGACATCTTGCTGACGAATTTCAAGATGCTTGAGTACGCGCTCGTGCGGCGTGAGGACGCGACCCTGTTCGAAACCCTCAGCCGCGGCGGACGGCTGAGGTTCCTCGTCCTGGATGAGATGCACACCTATTCCGGTCACCAGGGCGCAGACATGGCGCTGTTGGTGCGCCGGTTCAAGGCGCGGACGGGCACAGCGGGATCGCTGCGGTGTATCGGTACGTCAGCTACCGTCGACTCAGGCGACCCGGCGGAAGCCAGCGCGGTCATCGCCGGGTTCGCGGGGAAGCTGTTCGGAGAACCGTTCCTGCCTGAGCACGTCGTGCGGGAGCGCTACGGACAGTACGAGACAGATGACCCTGCGTCTGGCGGGCTCTTCATCGCGGCTTCGCCGATTCCCTCGGAGTTAGTTGCCAAGGCAGCGGCTGCCAGTACCGAGGAGGAGACAACTGGTCTGCTCGGACCGGGCCTGTTGGGTGGCCCGGTGACGGCCGACGCGGTGCGGTCATGTCTGCCGGTTGCATGGCTGGAGCGTGCCCTGTGGGGTGGGGTTCTTTCGGCGAAGATCCTTACGGAGCGGTACGTGGAGCAGGTCCGCCCCGGTGTGTCCCCAGACGTGGCCTGGGCGGAGATCGAGGGGGCCCTGATGCTGGCCTCGGCGGTGAAGACGCCCGGCCCGAAGGGCGACCCGGTGGGCCTGCTCACCCCGAAAGCGCACGCCTTCTTCTCCCAGGGCCTACCGGTCACGCGATGCCTGGTGTCGGAGGACCCGCCGCATCTGTCCGAACAGGGCGAATCGACGTGCGGCGGGTGCGCCGATGATGAGCTCGCTGGGGTGCCGGCGTTCCCAGTCGTGTTCTGTCAGTCCTGCGGCCAGGACTTCTACGTGGCCGAGGACGCCGGACAGCACCTGGTTTCCCGGGATTTCCTCGCCGCGGCGGAGGACGGCGACGCGGTCTATGTGATGACGGACGAGTGGGACCAGGATTCCGCACCGATTGACCCCAAGGACACCTACAAGGACGGGGTGACCCCAAAGAAGGGCCGCGAAGGCGCGGTGCCCCGCCTGTCGCAAGTGTGCGGCAGGTGCGGCGAATGGGACGGAAACTGCGGTCACGCACGGGTCCGGGATGCGGTGACAGTGGCAGCCCCGATGCTGCTGTGCCCCTCTTGTGGTGTCCGGTATGACGCGTCGCACTCGGAGTACAACAAGTTCTTCCAAGTCGGTACGGTCGGTCGAGCCACTGCAACGGACGTGCTTGTCGAGGGCATGCTGAATCGGCAGGACACCGGGCCAGGGCATGCCAAGCCGCAGGTGATGGCGTTCACTGACAATCAGCAGGACTCCTCGTTCCAGGCCGCGCACATGCGGTCGATGTCCCGCCGGTTCCATGTGCGCCGCGCGATCATCTCTGGGCTCGCTGCCAAGGGCGCCCTTACCCGCGAGGCCGCATTGGACACCGGCGAGATGGCGGACGCCGCCTTCGAGCAGATGAAGGCGACCGGCACGGTTCCGAAGTTCTCCCGCAATACCGATGGTGGGGGAGGTTTCGACCCACACGAGGGAGCAGGCAAGTCCAGGGGACGCTACCTGAGGTATCTCAAGACGGGTGTGCTGATGGAAAGTAGCGGTGGACCGCGGAAGACCCAGCCGAACCTGGAGGACACCGGCCTGGTCGTTGTCGACTACGCAGCTTTTACGCCAGGGAAGATCGCCCCCACGGTTGCTGCGGACGAACGGCTAGACCCGTTCCTCCGCGGTTACGCCGACACCCACCCCGACCTAGTGGAGGACCTGCTGCGGGTGATCCTCGACGTGATGCGACGCCAGCGCGCGATCGTGTCAGCGAGTACGGACGGCCCTGCCGCCGCGTTCACCGACCCGGACCGGTTCCGCAGCGACGTCCTCGAACAGCTCAGCGAGGCCGCATTCTTCCATGGCGGGCCAGAGCTGCCGCGCCGCCGCACCCTTTACGACGAGCAGAAGGAGTCCCGAGCGCGGGCGCAGTACCGCCGCATCGCCGGCAAGCAGATGCCCGATGGCAGCGACGCGCCCCAGACTACGGCGCTGACCCGGTGGGTCAAGGTTGAGGCCGGGCTGCCTGTGGACGCGACCGGGAGTGCGGCGGCGAAGCGGCTCATCCGGCAGGCTGCGGAGTGCCTGACTCGGTATGGCTACCTTGTCTCTGACGGTGGCGGGCTGGCCGTCGACGAGGAACGGATCCAATACTGGTTTGCTGAGGAGCCGCAAGGGTTTCGGTGCACCCGCTGCGCTGGCCGGTGGATCCTGTCCCGTGAACGGGCATGCCCCCGTTGTGTGAAGGCTCGCGTCCGACCGGACCGCACCGGTCGAGACGACTTCTTCCGCAGCGCCTACGTCGGCGCACTGGCCGACTCCATCCGAGTCGAGGCGGAGGAACACACCGGCAGCCTCGATGGTGATGCCCGCAAGGTCATTGAGACGCGTTTTCGCGAGCAGACCGACCCGCTGAACGTGCTCGTGTGCACACCCACGATGGAACTCGGTGTCGACATCGGCACTCTGTCCGCGGTGTACATGCGCAATGTCCCTCCGTCTCCAGCGAATTACGCACAACGGCAAGGCCGTGCCGGTCGTGCTGCACAACCCGCCACGGTCGTCACGTTCTGCTCTGCACAGGGCAGGGCTGCATCGCACGACCAGTACTTCTTCAAACGGCCTGAGCAGATCATCGCCGGCAAGATCGCAGCGCCCCGGTTCCTCCTTGATAACGAGGCCCTAATCCGGGCACATATGAACGCGATCATCCTGGGCGCGTGGGCAGGTGAGCACGATGACCTCCCGCGGGAGATAGGCACATGGACGCGCATTGACGAAGGCATTGGCGGGCTGCGGCCGGACATGAGCCACGCACTCGACAGGTTCATCGGGGCCAACAGGGACCCGCTTATCGAGGCAGGGACGGCGGCGTTCGAGGACGTGTTCGACGACGCGACTTCCGTAACCCCTCAACTGGTTGGGAGGGCCGTTGACGGATTCGTGGCTGCGTTGGACGACGCGATGGGATCATTGGTGGATTATGCCGCTGAGCTGAAGGTCGAACTCGACGAGCTCAATGCCCGGGCTGACAAGCAGCCGCTGGACAAGTCGGAGAGACGGCGCCGAGAGGCAGTCGAAGCGATCCGAGGGAAGATCCGCACTGGCGATGGCGACTACCACCCCCTGTCGTGGCTCGCCCAGCGAGGGTTCCTTCCCAGTTACGCGTTCCCGCGCAAGGCGCTCATGCTGAGGTTCAGCGACCGTGAACGCCCACGGGTCAGGTCCAGGTCAATCGCGCTGCGCGAGTTCGCGCCCGGCAACTCCATCTACCACCTGGGCCGCCGCTACCAGGTCACCCGTGCGTCATCCGGCCGGGACGCCGAAGCCATAACCTCGAAGGTGTTCCTGTGCCACTGCGGCTACTACCTCGACCGTGACGCGGTCGACACCACCAGCAAGTGCCCCAACTGCCAGGCGCTCGTCGACCAGCAGCGGATCTACCGCAACGCGATGCCCGTCACCGACCAGTACGCTGTCCAACGCGACAGCGTCGGAGCCGACGCGGAGGAGCGGCTGCGGCAGGGCTACAACGTCATCGCCGCGTACCGGCTGCCCAACACCCGGGTACGGCGAGGCACCATGACAGCCGGAGACGACGTGTCGGCTGAGCTCACCGTGGCCCGTCTCGGGTTCGTACTCCAAACCAACACTGGATTCGTCCGCAGCGGAGAACCCTTCAGCCTGTGCGCGCGTTGCCGGTTGTGGAACCCGGATCCGGCCGAGCACTACAAGACCGGCAGCGATTGCCTGCCCCAAAGCGAGAACCTCATCGAGAACGTCGTGCTGTTCAACGACGACCGGCATGACATGCTGCTGCTGGACGTCGTCGCCCCCGAAGGTACCGATGCGGACACGTATGCGTACAGCCTTATGTACGCCTTGCAGGCGGCGATGGGCACCCAGTTCGGCATCGAGGAGAGCGAGCTCGCAGGACAGGTCTACCCGCAGGCCGGCGCACCGCAGGCACGACGGATCCTGCTGTACGAGGTCGACGAGGGCGGCATCGGGGTCCTCGACCGGATGATCGACCCGGACATGTGGCTCGCCATTGCCGAACGGGCGTTGGACATCTTGCACGTCGACCTGCACTGGCACCCCCAACCCGACGCCTGCCACACGTCGTGCTACGAGTGCCTCCGCAGCTTTTACAATCAGTGGCATCATGACGTATTGGACCGCAACCTAGCAGTCCCATTCTTCCTGTCGATCCTGCAACGGCTCGATCTGACCACTGAGCTGGTCGGAGCCGATTGGTCGGAGGTAGTGACCATGTTTGATTCCAAGACAGAGGAGAAGATGGTCGCGGCGATCAAGGCCGCAGGAGTTCCCGCACCGACTGCCGCACACAAGGCTCTGCCTTCAGAGAACCCCGTCGCGTCCGCTGACCTCTATTACGAAGGGGAAGGTGTGCACCTCGCAGTCTTCCTCGACGGTGGGATCCATGACGCACCCTTGCAATCTCGCCTCGATACCGCCCGGCGCGCCTCGTTGAAGGATGCCGGATATAGCGTATTAGTTATCCGACATAATGATCTATTCGCCGGAATTAACGCCCTGAAATCGCGACTCGATTGCTGATCAATGACCATATGTGCGGGTAGAAGGGGTTGACACATGTGGGCCAGCCGCGTTTGGGTTGGGGCGCAGGCGTGTCGGTGCGCGGGGATGGTGCTTGATGTGAGAGCTGGTCACCTCAACCATGATCATCTGATGGAGACTCCGGCGTAGGAGGGGTCCTCGGCGGCGATCGCGCTAACCCGAACGGCGGGTACCGGAGTGCGCGATCGCCAGGGCCTCGGCAATCTGACGCCCGCCCTTTAGGGGAGCGCTAATTCTTTCGCCCATTTAGATGCTTTGAGCTGGGCAAGCAGCTTATGTGGCGCTTGGGGATTCGGCTTGCCTCGGATGACGTGGTTGCTCTCGCGATCGTGGGTTGGGTATATGAGCAGGATGATCTCGTACGGCGGGGTTAGGGGTGCTGCATATGATTGGGCAGCTCAATGTTGAGTGCTTCTGCCAGCGCCTCCAACTCCGCAAGTGCGCCACGCAGGTCCGCCGACAGGGAGAGGGTGAGTTCCGCGAGCGTCTTGGGCGTCGCTGCATCCTCATCGTCGGGCTCGATCAGACCAATATCAAGGTTGACATCCTTGGTCGCTACGAGCGCGGCTCCATCGAAGACATGGAAATGGCTGGACTCCTTGCGACGGTCCATGGCCTGGTCTGGATCGGGTTCGCCCACCCCAAAAGCGCGCCGCTCAAAGTCTTCCAGGTGTCCAGATAGCAGCGGGTTCTGTTTCAACGTGAAGCGGTTGCCGGTGCGGAGGTCGTACACCCACAGTTGCCGCGTACGTGGTGGCTCATCTTCGCTACGACGAGGCGGCGCGGCGTCGAAGAACAGAACATTGGCCTTAACCCCGCCTGCGTAAAAGATGCCAGTCGGCAGCCGCAGCATGGTGTGGACGTTGTAACGCTTCAGCAGCTCGCGGCGGATGTTTGCGCCCCGGCCGCCTTCGAAAAGGACGTTATCAGGCAGAATCACCGCCGCCCGCCCCGTGTCAGTGAGCAGGTTTGCGATATGCTGGAGAAAGTTGAATTGCTTGTTGGTGGTGGTCTCCCAGAAGTCTCTGCGATGGTAGGAGACGTCCTCACGGCTGACCGAACCGTCTCCATTGGTAATCACGATCGACGACTTCTTGCCGAAGGGCGGATTGGCAAGCACGAGTGAGGCCCGCCGTTCTGGAATCTTGGCGAGAGCATCCTCCACCTCGATGAGAGATTTGCCGTCGGGCAGACCGATGTTGTGGAGTAGCAGGTTCATTGCAGCGAGGCGAGCGGTGGCCGGGACGATCTCGGTACCCCAGATTGCACCTTGGTGGAAGCGGGCTTGATCCTCGGTTCCTAGATCCTCCTTGTACTCGCGCATGATGTAGTCGTGCGCGGCGAGTATGAAGCCGCCAGTGCCGCAGGCCGGATCAGTGATCGTGTCGTCCGGAGTCGGGCGCATGCACCGCACGATGGACTCAATAAGCACACGTGGCGTGAAATATTGCCCCGCTCCTGCCTTGGTGTCCTCAGCGCTGCGGGCTATCAGAGCCTCGTATGCGTCGCCCTTAATGTCCTTACTGGCCCTTAGCCATTTTTCCTTATCGATTAGATCGACGATAAGACGGCGAAGATTGGCCGGATTCTGGATGCGGTTACGGGCGCGTTGGAAGATTAGGCCGAGCATAGTGTGGCCGTCGCTGTTGGACCCCCGGTTGCCGAGGTCGGTTAGCAGGTCGCTGTACGCCTCCTCCAGATCGTCGCCTATGAGGTCGAGCAGTTCGGGCCAGCCGCGACCCTCCCACCCCTCCCCGACAGGTAGCACATGGCGATGCTTCCTCGTGTCAGCGATCTTCTTGTTAGCCTGCTCAATCTCGTCGGCCATCTTAAGGAAGACGAGGAAACTAAGCTGCTCAAGGTACTCCAGGCTGGATACACCGTCGTCGCGCAGGACGTTGCAGTAGCTCCAAAGTCGATCGACGAGACGGCGTGCTTCGAGCTTCACTCGGTGAACTCCAACGGAAGTGCGGTCTGTTCGCCCTCGGGTAGAGGTCCTCTGGAGGAGCGTGCGGGAGGCGGGGAGGGCGAAGCCTTCTTGGATTTGCCGTCCTTGACGGACTTGGCGCTCGTGGCACGGCTGGCGCGCCGTGTTGCCTTCTGCTCCGCCTCGGCGGCTTCCTGCTCCCTGCGAACGCGCTTGAGAAGGTCTTCGGCGGGCTCGTCGTGGGCGTCCTGAGCGACGAGGCGCCCTTCGTAGGCCTCGCTGAGGAGGGCGCGGCGGAGGGCGGTGACATGGGTTTCGGCCTGCTGGAGTTGACGTTCTAGCGCGTCAACTACGGCCAACTGTCGCGTTATCTCAGCAACTATTTGGCGCTGTTCTTCCCACGGGGGTATCGGGAACTCAACGGCCTTGAGCCTCGCAGCACTGAGATGCGCGATGTTGGTCGTAATTCGCACCTCTTGCATGAAACGTCCCGCGTGTAGGTGTCTACGGAAGACAAGCAGCGCCCACCCTGGCAGGACGCCTGCTCCAGCGCGAAATCGCAACAAGCTATTGGTAAATGCGACACCGTCGGGGTTCCCTTTGTACATCGCTGGGCGCCCAACGAGGTGAGGACTCTGTCCCTCGTTAAGCAGTATGTCACCCGGCAGCAGCCGGTATTTGTTAAATCCTTCGGAGAAGTCCATCTCCATGAGACTCGTCGTGACGATCTGGTCCTCGAACACGTTGGCGACGCGTAGATACGGGCGCATCTTCGGACCGGTGTGCCAATCGGGGTGGCGGGCCCGGCCGAGATCGACCGTGCCGGCCTTCCCCGTGGTTGTAGCCTGCCATGTGGAGGGCCATGCTTCCGGCTCTGGGACGACGCCCACGAGTACAGCCTTGCGTAGAGCTTGGACATGTGACCGCGCGGCGTCCAGTCGACGCGATACTGCGGCCAGTCGCACAAGCTGGGAGTCCAGTATATCGGCAATGCGCCGTTGTTCGGCAGCGGGGGGGGAGCGGAATGGGAATGGATCGGATCCCGTTGAGCCCAAGTCGGGCGCGGCCTATACCCTGCAGACTTGCAGCAGCATATCGCTTTGTGGCTGGAGAGATTAG
Source organism: Nonomuraea sp. NPDC051941 (assembly GCF_044593615.1). Taxonomy (NCBI): domain Bacteria; kingdom Bacillati; phylum Actinomycetota; class Actinomycetes; order Streptosporangiales; family Streptosporangiaceae; genus Nonomuraea; species Nonomuraea sp. NPDC051941. The sequence continues at coordinate 255,082 of NZ_JBIUCF010000002.1, read as the reverse complement.
AACCCGGAGCAACCAGTTGACAGCGATCTCTCGATGTGCCCGAAACCGAATGCAGTCTGCTTTGACAATTGCAGGGCCTATTGTGTGCGGAACGACACACGCGCGTGGCAAGTCGTCCCCCAGGGAGGCGATTACTAGATCTCCGGCGATGGCCTCGTGCGCACGGAGCCGCTCGAAGTGCTCTAGCGAGATATACGCTCGCTCATCACGAAACTCGCCGTCCCCGACGTTCTGCAGTCGGAGTACACGCGCTCCGGAGGCTGTGTAATGCCGGGAAGCGAGGTTTGAGCCGAACGGTCCGTCAGTGATAGCGCGCTCCTCAGGAGCGCAGAGATCACCAAGAGTCGTCCATGCCCATCCTGGAGGCAATGGCATCGGAGCCTTCTCAGTCTCGGCCGCATCCTCTGCGCCGTTACCGATCACGAGTCCCTCACGCACCCAGCTCCCTGTCCAGATCCTCAAGCAGCGTGTCCGGGGCCAATGTACTGTCAGCGAACGTCTGTGCGAAACCGGGCCAGCCGCCTGCGTCTCGGCACTCCGCGTCTTGCTCTAGGGAGTCAAGAGACACGGTCGCCGACTTGGCGACGACGTCTGCTACGCGGCGCAGCCATTCTTGCTGCTCATCTGTGAAGGTGACGCCTGCCGACCCCTGGCGTGCGATCCACTCGCGAAAGCGAAGCTCAACGGTTTCTCTGTAGGGCCGGAACTCGCCTCCGTCTATCCCCAGCTCGTACCGAAGGATCGACAGGAACTCTGGCCAGCCTGCTCCTCGGCGCCGCCTGCCGCGTGCAATGCCGAAGTCAACATACGCCTTCCAGATCTGTTCCTTGGTCCACGGGCGCTGTGGGGGCTTGACGAGGCCGAGGACTTCGTCAAGCTTGCTGCGTACTTCGCCTAGTGGTCTGCGCTCTTGGAAGACTATGCGCAGGTCAGCGAATTGATCTCGCTGTTCAGCCATGTACGCACGCCAGTCCCTGATCGTGCGCTCGGCGCGCAATTCGTCTGTCGCGCCTTGAGTAATTACCCCACCGTCCTGGCTCAAGTGATCAATCTTGACCCAGGTTTGCTTGGCAGCTTTGAACAGGGCCTCGCGCAGTGCGGCACGCTCGATGAAGGGACGAACCGCGTCGGCGAGTACAGAATCCGTCGTTGTGCTCGCTCTAACCGAGTCCTCCGGTTCTTCTGCTGCCAGTCGGTCGGGATCTGTGGCTTGTATGAGGTCCGCGACCAGTTCTGTCAGCCTCCGCCCGCCCGCATGCTTCTCAATCTCGGCGAGTTGTTCCACATCAAGCCGGTGACCGAGACGGGTGAGTCGGCCAGCCAGCGTGGCGGCGGCGTCCAAGGTAAGGCGACGGCCTTCCTCACATGCTTTGAGCAGTCGTTCCAAACTAAGCTCGTCGGGTAGACCATCTCGGACGAGAGGTCGCGCGTCGACCATGGGGTGTTTGGTTACTCCCACCGTATCGACGATGACAAAACGGTCCTTACAGACGGCATCCTCGGTCACCTTCCGCAAGTTCTCCTGCGTGATGGATCTCGCGCCGCGTCCCTTCATCTGCTCAAAGTAGGACCAGGTGCGGATGTCTCGCATGAAAACCAGGCATTCAAGCGCTGGAATGTCCGTCCCAGTGGCGATCATGTCGACGGTGACGGCGATTCGAGTCTCGGGAGAGTTGCGAAAGTCTCGGATCGTCTTGTCCGGACGGGAAGCCCTGCTGGTGATCTTCTTGCAGAAATCATCTCCGGCATTCCATACCTGCCGCACTTGCTCGACGATCGCGTCGGCGTGTCGATCGTTGGCGGCGAAGATCAAGGTCTTGGGAACAATGTGACGCTCATGGATGACCTCGGCGGTCTCTGGGCTGCGATGGGGCGGGAAGATCTCCGTAAAGAGTTTGTCCTTGAAGGTCTGTACGACCGTCCGGATCTGGCTTGTGGACTCCACACGTTCGTTGAGTTCGGTGGGCCCGTAAGGATCGTCTTCGTCCTGCTGCTGCCAGTGCTGTTTTCTTGTCATGCGATCGATGTGAGCTAGGACAGTGTTGAGTTGCTCCACGGTGCCGTCAGCGTCGACGGTGGTCGTCGTGGCGGGGATCATGGACCCTTCGCGAGTGATACGGGTCGAAATTTCGTAGACGTCGTAGTCGACGTTGACCTTGTCGGCCACCGCTTCTTCGTACGCGTACTGGCTGACGAGATTGTCGTCGAAGAAGGCAAACGTCGGGCCGATCGGCGTCGCCGTCAGGCCCACGATGCGGGCGTCGAAGTACTCCAATACGGGACGCCAGGTTCCGTAGATTGAGCGGTGGCACTCATCGACCACGATGAAGTCGAAGTAGTCGGGCGGGAGTTCAGGAGAGTAGCGGATCTCCGGAACGGGCGTCGTGAGACCGCCTATGCCGCCTGCCTCGAAGCGCTCGGCCTCGGGATCGTCGTCGGAGTCTGGCAGCGGCTGTCCTGAGAGCTTGCACCACAGCCGCTGAATAGTGCTGATCACGATTTTGTCGGAATCAGCTAGGCCAGCTTGAGATCCCGACAGATGCTTAAGGGGGAAGTCTTGATGTAGCGGGCTGTGAGCTCCTGCCGGGATGAAGCCGTGATACTCGCGAAAAGCTTGAGTTCCTAGGTTGTTGCGATCTACAAGGAACAACACCCGATGGGCGCCCGCATACTTGAGCAGCCGATGGCTTGCCTGCACAACCGTGTAGGTCTTGCCGGCGCCGGTGGCCATCTGGATGAGAGCGCGTTGATCGCCCTGGGCCAGCGATCTCTCCAGGCCCTCGACTGCGCGGCGCTGCGCTTGGCGTAGCTGCCTTTTCGGATCGCTGGGGATCGTGCGTAGCTGTCGAAGCCGAGCTTGCAAAGACGGCGCAGTGGGGCGGCGCAGGGCCTCACGCTTCCAGCGTGCAACGGTGGCTGGCCTGGCGGGAGCGAAAACGATACGGCTTCGCGCTCCACCTACCGGACCATCTGTTGCGGTTGTTCCGTCCAAGTGCTCAGCGTCCAAGACGTTTCTGAAGCGCCATGCGTGACCATTTGTGCCGTAGCGGAAGGGTAAGGGTCGGCCTAGCCAAGCTCGTGAGGATTTGCGATTTGCAAGAGGCGCGGCTAGTTCGTCGGCCTGGGCGAGGAGCATGCTTGGGTCGGAGGACTCCTCTCCCGCTGCGATCAGGCCGACCAGGTCGTGGTCAACGTACAGCAGGTAGACGCGGGATTCGCCCGCAGTAGGGTGTGAGGCGCGGACCGCTACCCCGCCGACCCCTAGATCGAGGTCTTGTAGATCGCACACACGCCAGCCAGCGTCTCGGAGTGCTGCTTCGGTCTTGTCATGCGCCTGTACCTGGCCACCTGCCATGCTCCCCTCCCTGTCCGCGTATCCCTATTACATCAATTTGCGTACGCTAGTACGGCTGATCGAAGAGAAGAAGGGCTTGGATGGCTCAAGTCTGTCCACAGACCGCAGTCACAGCGAGCCGTCGGTGGTGGCTGTCCGTACAGTGGGCGATGAAGGTGGCAGGTGATCAAGCTAGACCGTGGTGGGAGAGATCCTCAAGCGGTACGCGGAAGGGACACTCTGGTGTACGTGAAGAAGCTCAAGGTTGAGGGCGTACGTGGATTCCGCGGTGCCCACGCGTTTGAGCTCGACTTCACGCGCCCGGAGGGTGGCTACGCTGGCTGGACCGTCATCGCAGGGCGCAACGGGTCAGGAAAGACGACTCTGCTGCGCACCATCGCTCTTGCCCTCGCAGGGCCACGGCGTGCCTATCAGTTAGAGGAGAGACTCGACGATCACCTCTCCCATGGCGAGTCCCAGGGTGCTGTCGAAGTCACGCTCATCGCCGATCCAAAAGCCGATCGCGGAGCACCCACCTCATCAAATCCACTCTGGGCTAAGGTCTTGTGGGAGCCAGCCCGAGAATCACTGGGCGAAGGCGATGTACCTCGCCCAGAAGTGCGTTTCCAGGCACCTTCCCAAGTCAATAGCCTGCTGTGGTCATCGTCACCGCCTACTGGATGGTTTCACGTAGGATACGGCCCCTTCCGGCGGCTGGCGGGCACTGGTCTCTATGAGCGCGTGCCGCAGAGCGCCGATCGAGCTGCGGCTCTGCGCACTCTGTTTGAAGAGCAGTCGGCCCTTACAGAGTCGGTTGACTGGCTTATATCTCTGCATTTGCGGCAGCTTGAAGGCGAGGACGCAGCGAATAAGCTGCTCCAATCAGTGCGTGCACTTCTTAATGATGGACTGCTACCTGACGGCTATCAGATCCACACCGTTAACTCGCAGGGCTTGTGGCTTCGACGCGTAGACGACCTTGGTTCAGAAATTGCTCTAAGACGCATGAGCGATGGCCTACGGACAGTCAGCGCGCTGGTGCTTGACATCGTCCGGCATATGCACGCTGCATATGGCACACTTCACCTGCAGCATGACGAGCGCGGCGCGCCGTACCTGCCGCATCCCGGCGTCGCTCTCATCGACGAGGTGGATGTGCATTTGCATGTTTCATGGCAGCAGCGGATTGGAGAATGGTTCAAAAATCACTTTCCCGCCGTGCAGTTTGTCGTTACTACACACAGTCCGTATATCTGCCAGGCAGCTGATCCTGGCGGCCTGATCCTTCTCCCTGGCCCGGATGACCCAGAGCCACCACAAGTAGCCGACGAGAAGTTGTACGGCCGTGTCGTATACGGCACGGGGGACGATGCTGTCCTCTCCGAACTCTTCGGGCTCGACTCCCCCTTCTCCCACAAGGCTGAGGAACTGCGAGAGGAGCTTGCGGACCTGGAGTTCGCTGTGGCGACTGGTCAAGCCGACGAATTTTCCATGCGCCGCTACCGAGAACTGCGCAGACGGCTGGTCACCTCCCAAGCGACACGCGTAGAGGAACTCGGCATACGGGCGGGAAGAGAGGAGGCAAGCGATCCGTGATCAGGATCGTACGACGGCGGCTAACCTCCGAGCTCGAAGCCTCACTCCTGAAACTGACCCAGGAGATTGCGAACACTCCCATCGCCGAACGCATCAAGCACGTGCAGAATATGTGGGATCGGAGAAGTGTACGGCGTGATGTATACAAGCCGGTGTTCGAAGTACTTGAAAGTATGGCACCGGGCTTGGATTGTTGCATGTACTGCGGTGACGATCTAGCCGACACGGTCGATCACTTTGTTCCCAAAGTAAGGTGTCCCATCCGATCCTTCTACTGGCGCAACCTGCTGCTCGCGTGCTCGACCTGCAATAGTCGGTACAAAAAAGAGCGCTACAAAAGCGACGGACTCGTCGGTTCGCTTCTAGTCGATCCAACCTTAGAGGACCCATTCGACCATCTCGACCTGCGCTTGGATAGCGGACTGTACCGTCCGGTGGAGGGTTCCCCTAAAGGGCAATGGACCATTGACGTTTGTGGACTTAATGAGGGCAAGCGTCCGCGGGCCCGCTCCGACGCATGGCTGAGGCTGAACCATGACCTTACCTCGTGGGATAGGGCGCGTAAGGAACAAGACGAGAAACAGAGGCGCTACCTGGAATGGGTCATGCGGGGGCAGCCCTTCGCTGATGTGTACCACGCAGCCTTGCATAAGGCGGTATCCGAACACGCGGAAAGGATCTTCTTTGATGCTTCTCCTGGTGTGCTTGCGCTGCTAAGAGACGAAGATTTGCGCTCGGCGCTTCTTCCTGGTTAAGGACAAGTGAGCCACGCCTCGACCTCGTGGCTGGGTCTGGAAACTACCTGTCGCTCAGGATCGAAGTTAGCGATTCCGCTTGGACCGCAATTTGGTGGAGGAATTGTTCACAGGATCCTGACCGGACGTGCTTTGGTGGTCTAGTCCCAATGCTGCTTATTGACCAGGAGGGTAGCGGCGCTCGTTGCGATGATCTCAGCGTTCACTTCATCCCTTTCTGTTGGTGTACGGAGCTCATTTGATACAGGAGAGCACCGACACTTTGAGGCGGGAGGGCTTCCTATGTGTCTCAGCGGTAAGCAATTTGTATCCCGATGCGTGGACCGGGATCAACTTAGGTTTGCCTTGCTGGGTCTTCGTTGGGGCCACGCATCTCAGTCGCACTGATCCGTGCGCGGAACTGGCTGACGCGGATGGTTGCTCGCCGCCTGCTGTGTGTGGGCGGTGCTGGCCGCGACCGGCCGAAGAGCCGCGCGACCAGCGACCGCCCCGACGCGCGCCGGCTGCCGTAGGCGGACGGCCTTGACGACTGTAGGGAAAGTGCTCACCCGTTCTGCTGTGGACATCGACCGCTTGAACCAGGCCCCGACGGGCATGTCGTCTGGAACCCTGTGCCTGTGCCGGACGGCGAACGTCTCACAGTCCAGGGGAATCCGCGTCCGCGCCAACAAGATCCGAGGGTCCGTACGTAGTTTCCAAGCGCGCATTTCACCTGTTCACACCCCATTGGAACGTACCCATCACTTTCCCCTTTCGCCCCGCCTTTGCCTTACGTGCACGTCATCATCAGGGATCAGAGGATCATCCGGGCTCCGGAGGAGAACGCGTGAAACTGATCCACGCCGCTGACCTTCACATCGACAGCCCACTCCGTGGGCTGTCGGCGTACGAAGGCGCACCGGCCGGCGAACTGCGCACCGCCTCACGGCGGGCGCTGGAGAATCTAGTCCGGCTCGCGATCTTCGAGTCGGTCGATGGTGTCCTCCTCGCCGGGGACGTTTACGACGGTGACTGGCGCGACTTCCAAACGGGGCTGTTCTTCGGCAAACAGATGTCGCTGCTGCGTGCGGAGGGCATCTCTGTCTACCTCGTCTCGGGGAACCATGACGCACAAAACAAGATGACTCGGCGGCTGCCGCTGCCGGACAACGTCCACATGCTTGACGTCGACGAGCCGGAGACCATCCTCGACGAGAGGAGGGGGTTGGCCGTGCATGGGCAGGGTTTCCCCCGATGGAACATCACCGACAATCTCGCGCTTGGTTACCCCCCTCCCCGCCGGGACCTCTTCAACGTCGGCCTGCTGCACACTGCGCTGAACGGCCGTGACGGCCACGACAAATACGCGCCGTGTACGGTGGATCACCTGGTGACGAAGGGGTACGACTACTGGGCGCTCGGCCACGTGCACAATCGCGAGGTCGTCCTGGACGACCCGTGGATCGTCTTCCCAGGGAACATCCAGGGTCGCCATGCCCGGGAGACCGGGCCGAAGGGCTGCACCCTGGTCACGGTCGGTGACGACCTGCGGGTGCGATCCGCTGTGCATCACGACTTGGACGTGGCTCGCTGGGAACATCTCCGCATCGACGTCTCCGGAGCCGACGACCTCGACGTTGTCGCCGATCTGGTACGGGCCCGGCTCAGTGCCTTGCCCGCAGGGAAGCCGCAGGCCGTACGGGTCAGCCTGACTGGCCGCAGCAGCGCTCACCTGCCGCTCTGGAACGGACGGCATCAGTTCGTCAACGAGGTTCGTTCGCTCGCCAACGACCTCGGTGAACTGTGGGTGGAGAAGGTCCGCATCGAGACCCGGCTGCCCGATACGCCCGACGAAGGCACCGTGGGACTGCTCACCGATCTCCGGCGCACGGCCGTGATACTCCGTACGGACGCCGACGCCATGCGCCAGGTGGTCGCCAAGCATCCCTTCTACGCCGAACTACCGGCGGAGGTAAGGGGCCAGGACGGGATCCGCCCCGAGGACCCAGAGTGGCTGCGGCGTCTCGGCGACGAGGCCGTCGATCTGCTGGAATCCATGCTCACGGAGGGATGGAACCGATGAGAGTCGACCGGCTGGACCTGTTCGCGTTCGGTCCTTTCAGTGGGATGACGCTGGACTTGTCGGCGCCCGGGATCCATGTGATCACCGGACCGAACGAGGCGGGCAAGTCGACGGCGCTGCACGCGTTCGACCAGCTCCTTTACGGCATCGACGAGCGATCGCGCTACGACTTCGTCCATGCCAAGGCTGCGTTGCGACTTGGTGCGCTGGTGCGGAGCACGGACGGCAGCACTCTGGAGATCCTCAGGATCAAGGCGCGCAACGCGCCGCTCCGTGGCGCGGATGGAGCGCCGATGGAGCAGGCGGTTCTGAACGCGTTCCTGGGAGGGATCGACAGATCCACCTTCACCTCGGTGTTCGCTCTCACCAGTGCCGAGCTCCGCCAGGGCGGTAGGGCGCTGGCGTGCGGAGGCGGAAACTTCAAGCAGGCACTGGCCGCGACCCGATCGGGGGGCCTCTTGTCCGCGGCGCTGGCCACCATCGACGAGCGTCTGGGCGAGCTATACAAGCGGCGCGGCCAGCTGCCGCGGATCAACGTCCTCCTGGCCGAGCTGAAACAGGCGAAGGAGCGCGTACGTGCGGCGGCTCTGCCCCCGCAGGAGTACCTCGATGGGGAGCAGGAGGTCAAGGACACCGAGGCGACCTTGAACAGGCTCACCGAGGAGCTGGACCAGGCCAGGAGCGAGCGCTCCCGCCTGGAGCGGCTGGTCGGGGCGCTGCCGGCGCTCAGCCGCCGCCGCACTCTGCTGACCGACCTCGAAACGGTGGAGTCCGCGGGGGCCATCGCCCCCGCGGAGGTCGTGGAGCGCCTTCCCCAGGTGCAGCAGGCCCTGCGACTGGCGGAGAACGAGCTGGCCAGGACACGGCGACGCCTCGACGAGATCGTGCGTGAACTGGACAAGCTGACTATCGACGACGATCTGCTATCCGCGGAGGAGGCGATCGACACCCTCTACCAGGAGCGGAAGGCGGCTCTGGAAGCGGCCAAGCAGCTCGCGAGATCCTCCGGTGCCGTCACGGGTCTCCGTGACGAGGCGCTCTCGCTCCTCACCCAGGTCCACGCGGACGCGACGCTCGACGACACCGATCACTACCGAGTCCCCAAGTCGGTGCGGACCCGCGCCCAGGAACTGCACGACCGGCGCACCGCCATCGACGCGGCCCTGGAGCAGGGGCGTAAGGCGCTGGACCTGCGCCGACGCAAACTAGAGGAAGCGGAGAAACGACTCAGCGAGCTGCCTCCGCTCGAAGACACGAAGCCGCTCGACGCCGCCCTCAAAGCCGTCCCCCAGGACCTGCTCACCCGCATGATCGCCGCCGACGAAGAGATCCAGCGAATCGACAACACCATCGAGCGGCTCCTGCTGGAGCTGAGAATCCCGGCGCAGCACGCCGGTTCCATAACCGTGCCCACCAGGGTCCAGATCGAAGAGCACGCGGAAGCCCGCAAGGACCTGAGACGGGACGGACGCGACCTCGCCAAGCAGCGCAAGACGCTGACCGCCACGCTGAAGGGCAAACGCCTCGACCTGACCACCCTGCTAAGCAACGACCCGCCCCCCACCGAAGCGGAACTCGAACAGGCCCGGTCCGTCAGGCAGGAGCTTTGGCGCGCGATCCGCGACGGGCAGCACGACAGAGCCAGGGAGTTCGAGCTGGCCCTCGACCGCGCCGACCAGCTCGCCGACCGGATGAGGCGAGACGCGTCCCGCATCGCCGAACGCTACCGGCTGGAACTCGAAATCAGCCACGACGAGAAGGCACTCGCCGCGCTCGACGAGGAGCAAGCCGCCCTGGACCGCCGGGCCGACCAGTTGGACGCGGAGTGGGACTGCCTGTGGGAAGACTTCCCCGGCCCTATGCCCAAGCCAGGTGCCGCCACGTCCGTTCTGGACGATGTCGAGAAGCTCCGCGAGAGTCTCGGCGAATTCGACCACGTCCGAGCCCGCCTCTCCTCCCTTCGTGAACATGCCGCCTCGCACATCGCGCGGCTCCGCGACGTCCTGCGGTCTCCAGAAGGGGTTCCGTCGCTGGGCGCGGAGAACGCCTTGGCGGAACTTCCCGAACTGCGTGAGACCGCCGAAAGCCGGCTGGCCGTTCAGGACAAACTGACTCGGACGCGAAGTGCGTGCGAAGAGCAGGCCCTCACGGCCCGCGGCGAGCTGACCGACGCCGAAGCAGAAGTCGCCGAGTACGAACGGGACCTGGCGAACTGGGAGACCTCCTGGCACAAGCTGCTCGAACAGGCCAAGCTGCCCATCGACCGGGACACCACCGCCGCACTCGCCGATCTGGAACGGCTCGACCAGGTCGCCGCCCGGGTGACCGAGGCCGCCAAGAACGAGCGTGACTCCGCACAGTCCACCGCCACACTCGACCGGTTCCACTCACTGCTGGCGGCCACCGCCGCCGCCTGCGGTCACGCGATGCCGAGCGACGAGACCGAACGCCACCGGCTCGCAAGCGACCTTTGCAAGCTGGCCAAGGACAGCCGTTCCGCTGCCGACCGGCGCGCCGTGCTCCAAAACGAGCAGGCCAGACTTAGCGCCGAGGCCCGCGACCTCATTCAGACCACCGGAGAGATACAGGCCGAACTCACGGAGCTGTGTGAAAGGTCCGCGGCGGACGGCGTCGACACCCTGAATGAGGCCGTCCGGCGGAGTGAGGCCCACAGGGAACTGAAGGCGACCCTCGCGGAGGTCACCGCGGCGCTTCCGATCGACGCCGAGGCGCTGATGGCAGAGATCCCCGAAACCGACCAGGACCGGCTTCAAGCTCAGCTGCTCGGGCTCACCGACCACGTCACCGATCTCGACACTCAACGGACCCGCCAGTCCGAGCTGTTCGGCGAGAAGAAGACGGAGTTCGCGCGCTTCGACGGGTCTTCCGCGGCCACTCAGGCCGCCTCCCACGTGCAGACCACCGCGGCCGCGCTCTTGGAGGAGAGCGAGGAGTACATACGTCTGCAGTTCGCCCGGCACTTCGTCGTGGCCTGTATGGAGGAGTACCAACAGACACATCAGGACCCGGTACTCACGCGGGCGAGTCTGCTGTTCGAGCAGTTGACGCTCGGTGGCTACGGCGGGCTGGAACTTGACCAGGACGGAGACTCCCCGATCGTGCTGACACGGCGCGGCTCCGATCTGCTGACCGCCGATAAGCTCAGCGAGGGCACCAGTGACCAGCTCTATCTCGCGCTGCGGCTGGCATCCCTGGAACGCTATGCCGAGGAGGACCGTGCACTTCCGTTCATCGTCGACGACATCTTCATGACCTTCGACAACCAGCGCGCTCGTGCCGCGATGGGAGTGCTGAACGAGATGGCTGACCGCTTCCAGACGATCGTCTTCACCCATCACGATCACCTGGCCGAGCTCGCCCAGTCAGAGCTTCCCTCTGACCGCGTGCATGTCCACCGCCTGCCACGATTTGCCCCCGCCATGAAATGACACGCTCCGTCCGTCGCGATGGCGTCGCCTGCAATCGGTCCTTGCCTCGGAGTGGTGGAGAGGCTTGCCCGCCCTAGGCCCGGCCGCCGACAGTGCCCTCGGCCGGAGCCGGGCCGCCCAGGATGAGCGGGCGGGCCTGGGCGAAAGGGCGGGCCGGTCATGACACCGACACGGAGGTCAGAATTTTCCAGAGCCTTCTTTGATGCGCAGGTCGAGAAGGAGCTGGCAGCAACCGGCCGCTGCCCAGTCTCCGGCCATCTTGGCCGCAGGCCAGGGTCTTCCATCGGTGGCCTGGACGGGTGGGTGCCGCTAGTGCCGTCATCGCCGGTCGCCTGCCTCGGCCAGAGCGGTACGAGCCAGCGAGCATTCATTGAGGCGTGGCGACAGGCCCTGGAGTTCGACGATGCGCGGTCCCGCAAGCGGGAGCCGGGTGGCATCTGCCCATTTGTGCGCCATCGGAACGCGCGGCGGGGGTGCGCGTGTACCTGTCGGCCACCATCATCTGCGACGGCCACAACGACCCGACGAGGGGAAGACGGGCTCGTGCACAGTGCCAGCGACGGCTGGTTGCTCGTCGCATTCGAACATCACACGATCGAGAAGAGGACAGCCTCATCGGCGCTGCTGAGGACCGCTGGGGCGTAGGACCATCTCCACACTTCCAGGGGAATTGACAAAGCCCTCCACCGCTGATATGCAAGCGCTGGTCGACGCTGTTCACGTGGGTCATGGCCCACGTCTCTACCAACCACCTTGATTCAACGAACTACCGGTAGTCATCGGGGTCGCCGAATGCCACCCGAATCTTGGCTGCACCGTACTGACCTCGAGGGTTGCAGATTGGGCAGGCGCAGGGCGGCCTTCCATGGGCGTCGGGCATGTAGCGCCAGCCGGTCAGCTGGTTCACTGTGCGGATCCGGTGGATCTCGCCGGCTTTGATGGGCCGCGGGATGAAGAACTCGTACCCGCGTGGGTCCGGCTGGGCAGCGATCAGGGCCGCGGCTTCGGTGCTGCCCAGATGGGTGGGGAAGCGGCTGTAGTGGCCGACCTGCACCGGTTCGTCGTCGGGCACCCTGAAGTACACGGCGACCAACGTTCGCTGGCCGCCTCGCCGCAGCTCGCGGATCCACTGGTGCGTGGTCTGGTAAGAAGGGAGCGCCGGCAGGCAATAGACGCCGACTGCTCCCTCGTGTCCGCCGCTTACCGCGCGGATGCCTCTACGTCGTACTGAGCGGATGTTCTTGGCCGCGGTGATGTGCACCAGCATGGTCATCGCGGGGGCCTTCCGAGGGTTTGGCGGAGATCAGCCAATGTACGGCAGGGCGGTGTCGGCTAGGTAGTGCTTGATGCGCATCCGCATCGAGCGGTCCATCTGCAGTTCGGTGACCTGCTCGCGAGGCACCCAGCGGACCTCGCGAGACTCGTCGCTCGGCGTAGGCTCGCCGCTGATCGGCTGGGCTGTCAGGACGATGGAGAACTCCTGGCGGGCCTCGCCGTTGGAGGTGTAGAGGATCACGTGGCGGGGGTCGCTGTAGGTGCCGACCAGGCCGGTGATCTTGCTAAGCACCCCGGTCTCTTCGAGGGTCTCGCGGATGGCGGCCTGCGGGATGGACTCGCCCAGATCGATGGCTCCGCCAGGGACCGCCCAATTGCCGTTGTCGCTGCGGCGGATCGTCAGGATCTCGTCCGCGGCGTTGGTGACGATGACGTTCACGGACGGGACCCGGCTGTTGGGCGCCGGAGCGTCGGGGTCGTCGTAGTAGTCGATCCGCTTGGCCATGGCTCAGGACCTTACCGAGCGCGCACGATCCTGGGCGGCTTTCCGGCGATAGCTGACCAGCTCACCTTTGCTCTCGATCGAGTTGTTCTGGACTCGTTCTGGCATGGCCAGCGGCAACAATAGAAACATGGAGGATTTATCGACCAGAGCTGTCCTGGGGCGTGCAGCCCTCATCGGGTTGGCGACGGGCATTATCCCCACCACGGCCACCATCTGGGTGGACATGAAGGGGGAAGAGCTTGACGAAACCGTTCTCCCGACGGCCATGTTCCTCCTGGCGATAATCCTGGGCACTGTGGGCGCGCGGCTGGCCGGGCTGCCGCGCTGGGGCATGGTCGGTCTTGTCGGGGGCTGTGCGACCTGGTTGCTCATTGGTGCTCTCGCGGTGCTGGTGCCGGTGCCGGAGTCGGAGCTGCTCGGTCCTCTACCGGTCCTTGTTGCCCCTGTCTACGTGGTCGGTGGTGTGGTCGGTTTCGCCCTGTCGGCGTGGTCGTTCATGTTGCCCCTGCGCTGGTGGGCGGTAGTCCTGGCTGTAGTCGTGCCCTTCGGATTTTGGGGCGCGGCGCAGTACAAGCCGCAGATCCTGGCCTGGTTGGAAGTCCGCAGCTTCGAGAGGTCCGGCGTGCCGCTGATCGCTCCAGCGGTCCAGGGTTACCGGCTGGTCCACGTGGATCTCAATGCCGCCGCGCAGCGGGAGCCGGAACCGTCCACCTGGCTGGAGTATTGGCGAGACGCCACGCCGAATCGGGGGTTCTCCGAGATCCAGGTCACGGTCTGGCCCGCCGCGGCTGGAAACCCGCGGGATTCCTGTCTGGCGGTTACCGAGAACTTTGAAGTTCCGCTGCGATGCAAATCGCTCCCGGGAGACCGATGGGTCCGGACGGGTGCCGGGTCCTCCTGGGTCACTGTCTTCGCCAGGTCGGGCGATGCGCTGGTCATGCTCAACGGTTCGGGTATCGCTGAGGCTGACCTGGTGGCGGCGCTGTCCACTTTTCGTCCCATCTCGGCTTACGAGCTTGCCATGGTCACGTGACCAGCAGGAGTACGGCGGCGCCTGGCCTGGTATTGCGCCTTCACCGCGGCAGCGATGTGCCGGGGCGCGCTAGGCGGAACACGATCAGGCTCATCCTCCCTTGCAGAAGGGTTCGCAGCGGTGCCCATCCGGTCTTACGAGTGGGCACTGTTCTATCTGGAACTTTTAGCCCACATGGAGCGGTTCGGGGCGGTCGGCCGTGGTGGCGATCAAATGGTTGTGGAGGAACGCGCTGATGGCCTCGTACGCGGTCAGTTCGTTGGCGCGGTTGGTGAAGCCGTGTCCTTCGTCGGGGTAGATGTCGTAGCGGACTTCGACGCCGCGTTCGCGCAGCCGGGCGACGATCTGGTCGGATTCGGCTTGGGGGACGCGTGGGTCATGGGCTCCCTGCAGGACGAACAGGGGAGCGTTGATGCCGTCGGCGTGGGTGACGGGACTGCGTGCCAGGAGATGTTCGGCGCGCGTGTCAGGGTCGCCGAGGACTGTGGCGACAAAGGTCTTCCAGGTGGGGGGCGACGCCTTCGCCAAGGTGAGCAGGTTGCTCGGACCGCACATGGAGACGCCCGCGGCCCAGGGGTAGGGGAGACGGGCCAGGCAGGACAGAGCAGCGAAACCACCGTAGGAAGCGCCCATGACGGCGAGGCGGTTCGGGTCGGTCCAGTCGAGGGTGTGGAGGTACTTGACGGCGTGGTCCAGGTCGTCGAGGTCGATGCCGCCCCAGTCGCAGTAGATGAGCTTCTGGTGAGCGGTGCCGTAGCCGGTGGATCCCGCGAAGTTGGGGGCCAGGATGGCGATGCCCTGATGGAGAAGATGCTGGTAGAGACCCGAGCGGGCGTAGAGGGGGCGTTCCTGGGATTCTGGACCGCCGTGGATGGACAGCAGGACTGGGTGAGGGCCGGGGCGGTCCGGCCGGTAGAGCAGAGCGTGGACGTCGCGTCCGTCGCGAGCCGGGTAGGTGATCAGCTCGGGGGCGACGGGGTCGATGACGTGCAGTGCCGGAGGGCGGGTGTCGGTGAGGTAGCGGAACTCGTGGCGGGCCAGGTCCAGGACCGCTATTTCCGCCGGCCTCGCCGCGGAGTTGATCAGGACGACCGCGAAGGAGGCGTCAGGCGCCAGGGACAGCGCGGAGATGACGCCGGGCGGGATGCCGGGCAGCGAGACGGGGTTGCCGTCGCGGTCGGCGTGCAGGCGGGAGCTGCCGCCCTCGTTGACTGACCAGATGCGGACTCCCGCGGCGGCGTCGAGGACCTCGACGTCCCAACTCGGGCGCGCGATCGCCTGCAGGGAGCCGGCTGCGAGGTCGTAGAAGGCGGCGGCGGTGAACTCGCTCCAATGGTCGGTGAGCAGGTGGAAGCCGCTGGAGTTCGCCGCCCAGACTCCGGGCTCGAAGAGACCCTCGCCCAGGGCGGATGTCATGCAGATCGGCGTGGCGTCCGGGTTGCTCAGGTCGGTGAGATAGATGGCTATGTCGGTGTTGGAACGGAACCCGGTTGCCAGCAGCCAGCGGCCGTCGGGGGAGAGGCTGACGGCCTCGAACGCCACCCCTTGCGGGGGCGTGAAGCGGCGGAGCTCGCTGCTCTCTAGATCGTGGACGATGAGGTCCTGAGCGGCGGAGTCGCGGTCATTGGCGGTGTAGGCCAGGAAGCGGCCGGTCGGGTCGAACGGCGACGTGGCCAGGACACGCTGACAGTCCGGACCGGAGCTGATCTCGGTCAGGCCGCTGCCATCCAGAGCGACAAGGTAGATGCGGAACTGCTCGTCCCCGTTCTCGTCGGCGGTGAAGACCAGCCGACCGCCGGAGGGGGTCCAGGCGATCTGGCGGACTGTCCTGTCATCGAAGCCCGCCACGCGGCGCGGCTCGCCACCGGTGACGGGAACGACCCACAGGTCGTAGTGCCCGGAGGCGTGGCTGGAGTAGGCGACCAGTTGGCCGTCCGGGGACAGCGCAAGGGTGGGCTGGAAGCGTTGCTGGGGAACGAAGTCCAGGTATTCGGGCATGTGACAGGGCCTCTCGGGTTCAGTTGATCCAGCCGCGGCGCGCTGCTGCGGCTCCGGCGGCGAAGCGGGTCTCCACGTCCAGCGCATCACGGATGGCGGTCCAGTGTCTGCGCATGGTGTTGACGCTGATGTCCATCCGCCGGGCAATCGCCTCGTCGGATAGTCCTTGATTGAGCAACTGCAGTACCTGCGACTGCGCAGGAGTGAGTGGCCCGACGGCTTCCGTGCTTCCGAACGGGATCGCCTTCTCCCAGAGCAGTTCGAAGTACTCGCGCAGCGCACCGACGATGACGGGCGAGCGTACGAGCAGAGCCCCGCCCATCCCCGTAGGCGTCAACGGAAGGAGCGCGACTGCCTCGTCTGCGAGCTTCATCTTCATCCCGATGCGAGGCAGCAGCCGCGCCTGTTCCCCGGCTTCCACCGCAGCCTCGATCGTCTTCGCACCGATCGGGTGCTCTGCGCAGCGGGTCTCATAGATCGCCCGGCATTGCACCTGGCCCTCGAAGACTGGTAGCGGTACGTACCCGGTGGAGTCCTCGACGGGCGCCTCGAGCACGTAGTTGTCCAACGTGAGCCAGTCGTGCCGCGCGGCGTTGATGAGTGCGTAGGACAGGCGGCTGATCTCGTCCCGATCGGTGACGATCTGCACGAGCCGGTCCATCGCGGAGTTCGAGGACGCCGCGGCCGGCGTCTGGTGGAACTCCCTGAGCCGCTTGTGTCCAGCCAGCAACCGCTCCTGATCGCTGACGAGACGGCGTGAAAGGTCCGTCAAAACGCCCTGCAGTGCGAGTTCCGGGGGAGCGGGCACGAGACGCGGCGGCATCGAGGGGCCGTCCGGCCGGCGATGCGCCATCCCGCGGGCCGTAAGTTCCGCGACCTGCTCACTGCTTCCAAGCAGGGACGCGGCATCGTCCTCAGGGCAGCCGCCCTCCGTGAGCAGCATGGAGTACGACACGAAGATCTCTTCCGGGACGACGCCCTCCAATAGGCGCTGCGCTTTGACCTGATCCTGTCCGTCCACCGTCACCTCCGATCAGAGAGTAGTGGCCCAAACGCGCATTGTGATGGCCCTCCTTGCCGTGTCGGGCGATGAGTGGTTCCGAGCGATGGTGAGTTCTCACCATCGAGCGCTGTGCCGCAGAGGCCCGCTGTCATAGGCGTTCTCGCTGCCCCGGACACCGTCCCCCCGCCAGTAGCTGCCGTGGAGAGTTTCACCACCCCTGTTGCGGTGCCGCGCACGGTCTGATCAGTGCGAAGGCTCAAAAGCGGCAGGGAGGCAGTATGCGGCGGCAACTCGTCGAAGACGTAGCGAGGAAGCTGAGTGCAGCGGTTGCGGCGTCAATTCTGTTTGGCGTCAGTTCGCCAGCCAGCGCGTTGGCTAACGCAGAGCCTTACTGTCCGCAGGTGGGCCGAGCGCCACGTCAGGTGTACGACATCGAGAAGTTCTGTGCGTTGGTGTATGGCGACCTGGTGGAAGGCCGGGCGCTGGATCTCCTGGAGTTGTTGGAACGGTCGCAGCGCAATCCGGTGCATGCCTCGCTCTCTCCAAAGCCGCAGAAGGTGTCGAAGCCGCGCGAGGTGGTTTCTACGGTGAAACAGCATGAAGCTGAGCCAGCTAGATTTCGTAGGAGGGGTGCCGAACCGCGCATGCCGCGTGAAAGCGGCCGGGAAGCTGGCCGGGCTCCGGGTCGAGTTCTGAACCGAGATCGTCAGGCAAGGGCTGACCGTCAGCAGCGCCCACGAAGGAACGGTAGGGGGCCATCGTCCACGATGGTTCTCACATCACCCGCTCCATCGGAAACGCCGTCGGCATCGGCCTCCACGTCTTCCTCTGTGCCTGCGCCGGGCGATGCGGTGAGGTCGAGGCCAGAGTATCTGCCTGAGGCGATGGGTCCGCTGGGCGCTGCGCTGGCGTTCGGGCTCATGCTCATGGTCCTGAGCGCTGCGCTTATCGGTCGTCTACGGTCCTGGCCTGCACAGGCGAGGGCGGGCTCGTCTGCCGTGAGCCTGCCTGGCGGTGCCGCCTGTCCACGCGGTATCGATGGTCGCAACGGTGTGGACGCTGAAGTACCTCCGGCGGTTGTCCTGGCATCCGCTGGGGCGCAGGCGCCTGCGGTCGACTACATGACGACGGAGTCGGTTGCCGTCGTTGAGGGCAGCGAACCTCTGGCGGTGCCTACGTCTCAGCTTGATCAACCCAGCGCCCGCCCGGCGGTTGCAGAGGCGGGTGCGGAGGCGCCCCTCGTGCCAGGCGCTTCAGTCGAGCTGAGGTCGGGATTCGTAGCGGCCGCGGGGAAGGCGAAGGTCGAGGTGCTGGGGGTACCGCGGCTGTCGTATGGCAGGTCGGAGGTCTCCTTCGGCCGTGCCGAGGCGCGGGAGTTGTTCGCGTTGCTTTCGGTGTCGCGGGACGGAGTTTCGGCGGCAGGTATCGCCGAAACACTGTGGCCGGGGGAGGTTGGCGGGCGCCGGTTGGAGTCGGCGGTGCGGGAGATCAACCGGGCGATGCGGCAGGCGACGGGGTGTGCGGCCGGCGTGCGGTTCGTGCTGAAGTCCAGGGAGCGGCGACTGCTGCCCGCGGCAGCGTTCGATGTGGACTTTTGGCGGTTCGAGGACGCGTGCAAGCTGGCCTCGATCGCGGCCGAGGACGCAATGCGGGTCGCAGCGTTGCATGAGGTGCTGGCCTTGTATCGAGGGCCGCTGCTGGCTGGGTGTGATGATCTGTGGGTGCTCCCGTTGCGGCAGGCCGCTCAGCGGCAGGCGGCGGATGCCGCTGAGCGGCTGGCCGAGCTGGTGCGGGCCGAGGATCCAGGCCGGGCGGTGGACGTGCTGCGGTTGGCGGTCGAGCGCATCGATCCATGCAGTGAGACGTTGTGGTGCCTGCTGATGTCGGTTCAAGGCGAACTCGGGCGCCTGCCCGCGGTACGGCGTTCGTTCGAGCTGCTGAGGGAGCGGCTGACGGAGATCGACGCGGTGCCGAGTACGCAGGCGCGGCAGGTATATGAGCGGTTCATTCGTTAACCGGGCCCGTCGAAGAGCGGCGGATAATAGAGACCTGGCGGTGCCCCGGCCGAGGCTCACTCTTCTTCGTGAAGAATGCGCTGGTCGTGTCGTGCGTAGGTCGCCAGCACCTCGGCCGTGAGCAGATGGGCGGGGCGGGTCCCGTAGATGCGGGCCAGCAGGCAGAGCGTGGAGACGGGGGGTCGCCGGTCTGCTTGCGGCCAGTTCTCGTAGTCGTAGAGGCGAGACTCGCGCAGTCCGGCACCGATGGTGCCGGCGAGCTGGTGGAAGACCTCGATCGTCTGCGCCGCGGTGAGTCCGGCGGCATGCCGGTAGAGGCGGAGCGGGGTGGCGGGGTGGTCGAGGCAGAGGATGACGGCGATCTGGTCCACGGTGAAGCCGTGCTGGCGCAGGTATCGGCTGCGGCGGCGGCAGTCGAGAAGCGTCTGGTATCCGGTACCTGACATGCGTTGACCTCCCCTTTCCTGCCCACGCGCGGTGGGCGCGTCGGTGCCCCGCATTCGGGGCTGGGGGACGGTAGGCGGCCTTTGGGGAGGGGCTCCAGTCTCCGCAAGGGGTGATCGCCGGGGTCAGTCTCAGGTGTCGGCGGTAGTGGGAACGGTGTTGCTGCAGGCCGGGGTGGGTGGGCGCGTGGTGGCGGGTTGGGGGTGTGATTCGGGCGGCGAGGTGAGTGATCGTGCAGGCCGCTCCCCGGATGTGCCGGGGGCGTGACCGAAGGGACATCCGCATGGACACACGCACACAGCACGCCAGTTCGGCCGGGCCGAACCCTCTCATCGTTTCGTCGACGTGCCAGCGGCAGTCAGCGGTGGAGGAGTTCCCGGATCTGGCGCCGGGGCTGGTGATGTCGACGCTGCGCGCCTCACAGGTATGGAGCGGGATGGCCTGGCGGCGAGCCTTTCCCGGGCGGGGAGATCAGTCGGCTCCCGCACGCCGCATGGTGGGCCAGCTTCTGGCCGACACCGGCCAGGTGGATGACGCACGGTGGGTGACGGCCGAGCTGGTCAGCAACGCGCTGCGGCACTCGCGTTCGGGCCGGGAGCGTGGGTTCTTTGTGGTCGAGGTGCTACGCGGCATAGACGTGGCCCGGATCGTGGTCTATGACCTGGGCGGCGGCCCATCCCCGGACTTCTCCCGCGCGCCTGGCTCAGTGCCCGAGGCGGCCGAGCACGGGTGGGGCCTGGCCGGGGTGGCTGAGCTGGCGGCCCGGACAGGGATCGCAGGTGATGCGATCACGGGCCACGCGGTCTGGGCTGACCTCGCGCTGGAGCCGGTCCCTGCTGAGCCGAGTGAGCCGGTGAACATCGGCGAGGTCGCCTGCCCCCACCGTGCGTTCGTGGGGCAGCAGGGAGCATCGGGCGATGTACCGGATGGTCGGCTGGGCGCCTTGCGGGATGGCGTGATGATTTCGGCGAGTGGACCGGGGCCGGTCAGCGAGGAAGGAGCTGCTGGCCTGGACCCTTCCGCAGGCTTGTGGGAGGCGAGCTGAGGCCGAACGCGGACCAGGTGTCCGCATTCGGGCAGGAGCAGTGGGCGCGGCAGGCGCTGGCAGGGTTGCGCCGGGATTGGCCCGACTGGGCTTTTCTGGTGGTGCGGTATCGGTGGCTGGCGTTGCGCGGCAAGCAGGCGATGATCAGCGCGACTGGACCGGAGGAGCTGCGTCAGGCCCTGCCGCCGATCCCGCCCAAGCCGGGCCTAATGGAGCCGGCCTCGGCCGGGTCCGGTCCGGTCGAGCATGGCGAGAGGGGGCCCAGCCCGGCTCTACCGGCCTTGGCCGAGTTGCTGGCGACGGAAATGGATGTGAACCAGGCGAGATCGAGAACGTCACCGGCTTCGGCGTTAGCGGCGGGAACTGACGGGGGCACGGGGTCGATGGGCCCGGGACGGGGCTGAGCGGCACTGTTGCGGCTGTTCGGTCAGCGTCTTGGGAACGGTCCGGGACAGGAACGTGGGCGGTTGTCGCCGCTGACCGGGTGCGGGTGGCATGGTGGCCGCACGGGTGGGGATGGTGGCCGTGGCGCAGGCGTCGGTACCGATCGCGGAACAGTTCGCGTGTTGGGAAAGGCGCGCGTCCGTTCGGCCGGGACGGGCCGGTGAGTGGGTCTCGCCATCGACGAGTCCGGTCGAGGTCCACCGTCGTGGCAGCCGCCTGAGTGGTGGAACATCCGGCGCGTGGCGGTCGGGACGCGTGCTTGACACCTGGGGTGCAGGTGGGCGTTGATGCCGCTCCACCCGCCCGGCGCGGAAGGGGCCGGGCGGACGGGCCGGGGTGGGGGCCGCCCATGGAGGGGAGAGGCGAGCCCACCCTTGCCCACGGTTGCGGATCAGGCCTCACATTGGTGTCTGAATGGGGACTGATTTGCGCACTGGAAATAGGGATAGCGTTCGGATTGGCAATTAAGGCCGCTACCCCCATCCGGATTTGTTTTCGCGGGTCTTGCCGGTTCCGGCCGGTGCGTTGGGCGGCCCGACTCGTCTAAAGACGAGTCCCTGAATATGTGCGCGCGTGTGTTGTCATGGTCGGCTGTGCTCTTTGTGTCCCCTCCTTGCTTGCCTTGGGGTCTTGGCCTCCCTCCCCGCTGCTATTTGCCGGCCCTGCGGCCGAGGCCGCAGGGCCGGCCCCTGCGCTGACCTTGGCCCGGATGGCGCTCACGTCTTCGTTCTGAGGGCTGTTTCGGTGTCCGACATGCGTCGGGGCGGTACGGCCGGGGCTGGCGCGGTGTCGGTGCGCGGGGCCGGGAATCGCCTGAAGACTTTACCTTGTAGCGGCGAGAAAAAGTCCCATGGTCTATGTGTGTTGGCGTTGTCGAGATAAAATAAGAATGTCGGCAAGAAAAGCGGAAAGGAAAAGAAGATGGTTTATTCGTCGGGGGACTGGGATGGCGAGTTCATGGCGGTGACGGCTGCGGACGTTCGGCCCACGGATGTGGTGCTGAATCCGGCTCGGTACGTGACGGACACGGCACGCCTACCGGGCGGCATGATCGACATCTTCCGTCCGGCCGACCCGTCACGGGCGTGTGAGGGGTGTGGCGTGGGGCCGGGGGAACCGTGCGAGTCGGACTGTTTGGGATTGGCGGCGTTGGATGACGCGACCGGCTACGGGTTCGCCGACGTCGGCTGATCGGTCGGGGGATGCGTGCGGCCCCGGTACCGCCGTAGGGGCGATGCCGGGGCCGTTCGGTTGTCGGGCAGGGTCAGGTGGTGGCGGGCGCGCTGGTCACGTCAGCCGCGTCTGTGCCGTCCGTGGTGGGGGTGGATGGGTGAATGGCGATGTGGGCGGCGATCAGGGCGGCTACATCGGCGGGCGTGGTGTCGGCGGGGATCTCGGTGGTGGGTGTGGGGGCATCCGGGTCGGCAGGTCTGAGGTAGGACCATGCGATAGTGAGCGGGGTGTTGAGGGCGAGGGGGATCTTCAGCATGACGAGGTGGCCGTCGGGTGAGCGGTAGTGCTGATCAAAGGTGGCGTCGTGGAGGGTGCCCTGGGAGAGCCGGTGGAAGCCGTGTTCGGTGAGGGCACGGGTGTAGGGGATGGTCTCGCACATGTAGTCGGCGATGGCATCCCGGCTGGAGTAGAAGTCGCCAAGGATGCCGGTCATGTCGTCGGCGATGGCGTCGAAGTCGGGATTGTCATCGATGTCGCAGGTAGTGCAATCGTCGCAGTTGTCGTGTTGGCCCCTCAGGTTGAACATGCCTTCGTAGGAGCAGATTTCGAGCAGGGAACCGTCGTCGCCGCGTTCGGTGGGCACGATGACGGGTTGGGCGTGGCGGTCGTTCCACATGATCGACCAGCCGGGGCCGTGGGCGGCTAGGGCGCGGGCGTGCGCCGGTTCGACTTCGAGGTAGTGGGGCTTGTCGGGGAAGCCGGTGTCGTTGGGATGGCGGTAGCCGGTGGCGGTGTGCGGGATGAGTCCGGTGGCGGCGGCGATCAGTGCGGCGACGGCGGCGGGCGGGGTGCGGCGGGGAACAGTCACGATGTACGCGGGGTCTGTGCCAGGGCGGGGGTCGGTGATGGTGATCGTGATGGGTGCGATCGAGTCGGGGAAGTACGGCATGGTGATCGAGGCGGTCGCGCCCATCGGGGTGATCCGGTATGCGGTGGTGATGTAGCCGTCGTGCGTGGCGGGGTGGCTGACCTGGTAGCGGTGGATGCCGTGGGGGCGTAGGGCGGTGGTGTAGGGGGCGGTGACGCGCATCATCTTCTGGGTGTGCCGCCATTGGCTGAGGCGGGTGCGGGCCTGGCCAGTGACGTCGGCGGCGATGGTGGCGGGGTTGGCCGGTTGGCCGCGCCGGGCGGACTGCTCGTGCATGGCGGTGGCGTCCTCGTAGTTGATGATCTCGAGGACGGTCCCGTCGTCGGCTACGTCGGCGGTTGCGGTGAACACGTCGTGTCCATCCCACATCAGTGCCCGCCCGGGGCCGCTGGCGGTCAGGCCGCGTATGTGGGCAGCGTTCACGTTGATGGCGTCGGCGGCGGCGATTGCGGGTGCCATCCGTTTTCCTTTCGTTTCCCTGGCTAGTTATTCGGGTGCGGTTTGTCGGCGGTGTTTTCCGTCTAATTCCATGGACGCTCGATCGCGCATGAATGTCAACCGGGACGCATGTTTATCTGCGAGATTTCGTTAATCGAGAATCGGGCAAAATGGCGTCGTTCGCCGTCGTCTGGTGGAATGCGGGAAGAGCCGGGCCGGCGGCGAATGTCAAGCCGTCGTGGGAGCTTCTCGCGAGATGTTTTCGCAGGTCGCATGTATTGTTAGTTAGGTTAGCCTCTCCAGCCGTTGGGGTGACGAAAAAAGTTTCCGGGTCGGCTTGCTTCCCTGTTGTATGCGAGGGATGGTCGTCGCACAAACAAAACACCGGTCCGGAATCGGGGCCGGTAAATGCGACCGGAAAGGGCGTCACGCAATGGCTATCACCACCCCGGAAAAGACCGCTGACAAAACGATTTCTGCGGCCACCGACGCCGCGCCCCTGATGGCCCCTGACGGCCCCGGAACTGTCCGCCCGGACGCTGACCCCACGGTGGACGTGGACGCGCGGGTGGCGGCGGTGTGGGCGGCGCTGAACGCCCAGCCGGGCGCATCCGCCACGATCATCGGCGCGGCGGCCGATCTGAGCCGGATGGTCGCGGGCAAGATCCTCAACCAGCTCGAAGCCGACGGACAGGCACGCCGTGAGCCGGGCGGGCAGGACGGCCAGACCCGAGGCCGAACCCCTGACCGGTGGTATGCGGTCACCGGCGAAACCCCCGACATCGCCCCGGACGCCGAAGCATCGCTCGCCGACGACGCGGACCTCGCGTCTGCCCCGGACGGAGAAGCGGTCACCGACGCAACGGAGACAGCTGATGCCATCCCGGCAGACGAGGATGAGCCGACCGACGAGGGACCGGCCGAAGAGCCGGATGGTCACCCGGACGAGACGGACGGCGGGACCGCATCAAATGTCCTCGCCGACGCGTCCGAGGACACATTCGAGCCGGTTGCGGTGGAAGATCCGGCGTGGACACAGGCTCGAACCGAACTGATCGAACTGGTCAACCTCCTAGGCCGGGTGGTGACGGAGAAGGACGCCCACGACGACATGGTGGTGGCGTTGGGATGTCTGGAAATGGCGATGGCGAAGGTCGCTTCGGTACACCGCAATGCGCGGGCGGTGCTGACCGGCATCGTCGCCGCCCCGGCCCGCGCCACGTCCGCCCGGCCGAGTGGGGGCGTGGGCGGCGGCGTACGGCCGGGCGCGTTGCGCGACCGGGTACACGCACACCTGATCGAGTTCCCGGGAAAGGATTTCACCCCGTATGAGATCGCGAGGGTGTTGGACGCCTCGTCCGGCGCGGTGGCCAACGCGTTGGACCGGCTCGTCAATCTCGGTCACGCGGTGCTGACCTGTGAGCGGCCCCGCCGGTTCGCCCTCACCCCCACCGCCGAGGCCCCCGCCCCTGCCGAGCCCGGCGACACGGCCACCACGGGCACCGACAGTTACGGCGACTGAGTCCGGGTGTTCGGGCGGGCCACCCCACACCGGCCCGCCCTCCCGGACCCCCAACCCGGTCGAGGTGCCTTACCGACGCCCATAGGCAATCCGACCGCCACGTGCGGCAGCCCCGTCCCCTCGCGCCGAGCGGTAAGCGACCAACCGGCCCGCCGCTTCGCCACATCCGACATCGCGGCTGTTTCGCATGCCCGCAGATCAGAAAGGCACTGTCATGGCTCACGAGATCGAGATCTTCGCCAACGGTTCGGCCGGGTTCGCCGCCGCCGGGAAGCCGGGCTGGCATCGGCTCGGCTACACCGCTCCCGGCCCGATGACCGCCGAGGAACTTCTCACCCGCGCCAACCTCGCCGGATGGAACGTCCGGAAGGTGCCGGTCGGCCAGGTCACCGACCCTGTTACCGGTCAGCCGGTCACCACGGATGAGGACTTCCTCGTGGTGCGCACCAACCCCGTCACCGGTCAGCCCGAACGGCTCGGCCGTGTCGGCAAAGAGTACGAGGTGCTGCAGAACGAAGAGGTCACCGCCTTTCTGCAGACCCTCGTGGATGAATCCGGGGCCGTGTTCGACACGGGCGGGTCTTTGAACAATGGGCGGCGCATCTTCGTCACCATGCGGCTGCCCGAGCCGCTCATGGTCGGCGGGTTCGATCAGCTCGATCTATATCTGGCGGCGTTCTCCCGGCATGACGGGTGGGGGTCGTTCGTCACGGTCGCGACGCCGGTACGGGTGGTGTGTGCCAACACGGAGCGAGCTGCGCTGGCCAACCACGCCTCGAAATTCACGGTCCGTCACACCGGCCGCATGGCCGGGCGCATCGCCGAGGCACGCGATGCGCTGAAGCTGACGTGGCGGCACGGTCAGGCGTTCGCCGCCGAAGCCGAGAAGCTCCTCGCCATGCCGATGGATGTGAAGGAGTTCCGGCAGTTCGCCGCCCGCCTCCACCCCCTGCCCGCCGACTCCAAAGAGCTCGCGAAGCGCAATCACGACCTGACGATGCGGGAGTTGGAGTACCTGTTCACCACTGCGCCCACGCAGGAGCCGATTCGCAACACGCGGTGGGCGGCCTACAACGCGGTGACCGAGCGGCTCGATCACAAGAGCCCGGTGTTCGGCACCCGCGACGTGGCCACCGTGCGCGCTGAGCGGGCCCTGCTCGACGACCACGACAACGCGAAGATCAAGACTCGCGCGTTTCGGCTCCTCGCCACCGGCTGACTACCGAAGAGCGCCCTGTACGGCCCCGGCGCGGGCCGTACAGGACCAACGCCGACCAACCTCGGGCGGTCACACGGGGCCGTCCGCCACACCATCCCCGGGTTGCCCCCGGCGGGCGGTGGATCCGGTCCGAGACGGGCGCTCCGACCGGCTGATTACGCGCCCCACGTACGTCACCAACCGCTACCGAAGGAGATCCTGATGGGACGACTCGAAGACCTGGCCGTCCACTACGCCAACGCCGCCCGCTGGGAACTCAGCGAGGCCCTCAACCGCATCGCCTCCCTCGATGATGAAGGGACGTTGCACGACAAGGACTTGGGCCGCATCGCCTACGCCTACCAACGGATGTCGTGGTGGCAGCAGGTCACCGATCTCACCCACGGCAGCGAAGAGACGGTTGACGGCGGTACCGCGCTGATGACCGTGCGGCAACGGGCACAGGAGTCGCTGATCAACGCCCGCCCGGTGAACAACGGCGGCTTGTTCGCGCAGGCGATGGCCGAGTCCCGGCGGGGCGGCGCGCGTGCCTTCCTGGACGCGACCGAGAAGCTCGCCGAGGCGCTTGCCCTCCCCTCCGATCAGGATGTCCGTTCGGCCGACATCGACATCCCAACGACCGCGACCAGCGAGTCCCGGCCATCCTGACCGCCGCTGACGAGCGCGCTGCATGCGGGGCGGCCAACCGCCTCCCACCGTCCGCCCCACCCGGCCCGTGCCTATTGAGCTCGGGCGGGGTGAACCCCCGAGCCGACCAGACGGGCGGCCCCACGACCCTCACCCTTCACCACCCTGTCACCCGACGAATGGAAGACACATGATGGATGACCTCAGCCAGCCCGGCCCCCTGTCCCCGCCCGGTGAGCCAAGCGGTGCCACCTTCGTCTCGGACGTCATTGCGAACCAGACCGAGAAGGCGGCGTGCTTGTTCGAGCAGCGGACCGACGAAAAGATCAGCGCCGCCCGCCGCGTGTTCTACGCGGCGTCAGCCGAGGCGGTCTTCGCCTTGCAGAACGGGCAGCGACTGTCCGGCGAGCAGTCGTTCGCCGCCGCCCACGCCCAGGCATCACGCGCCTGGTGGGATCTGGTGGACGAGGAGATCGCCGGCAAGAAGCTGGCACCCGATCACGCCGTACGGCGGGTGCGCTCCTGGGCCCGCCACTACCTCACCGGGGAACCACCGGCCGCCCGGCCGGGGACGTTGTTCGATCACGCCCTCGCCCACGCCGCGCGCATAGCCGCCCGAGACTTCCTCAACGACAGCGGCCACCTCCTCACCCAGCACCTCATCGACCAGGCAGGCAACCCGGTCACGGCCGCGCCCGTGGAACACGACCGCCCCCAATTGGCCAGCCCCTGCACGCCCCCCTCGACGGCGGCGGGGCCAGGACCAAGCAGTCGACCCCACTAGCGCATCCCCGAAAGAAAGGAACCCATGTCATGAACAACTCCCAGCAGCATCCCGCCACCGGCGCACCGCCCACAGTGGTTCCGGTTTCACTGGAGGCGGTCATCGACCAGGCCCGAAGCACCCGCCAGCAGCACATCGACGACCTCTTCCGGCGTCTTGGCCGGGGCGAGCGGCTGACCGCCGAGCAGCTCCACAACACCCTGCACGCGCAGACCCTCTCCACGTGGTGGCTGCTGGTGGCCCGGCACATCGAGCACGCCGATGGCGGGGGCTTGCCTCCGGCTCAGGCCATAGCCAGGTTCGTCTCCTGGATCACCCCCTACCTCGAAGACCCCACCTCACCAGACCCCGAGATCGCCGTACAGGCTCTCGGCCTGAGCAGCGAGCACGAACTCGCCCTGGCCCACCTCGACCGCAGCCTGGCACTTATCCGGCAAGGCGCCGCTCGCGCCTTCCTCACACAAGCCGAGATGCTCGTGCCGGCCTGCTCCACAGAGCAGTCTCCGGACGCTTCGACCGGGCAGGAGGCGACAGCATGAGCCACCGCGCCGCTACCGGCGATCACCCTCCCGTCCCGCCGGAGTCTCCACTCGCGAGCAAAACCGCGCAGGGCCGGATGGATAGCTCGCGCGTGGAGTTCTTTCAGATGCTGGCTTGGCGGTGGGACGTTACCGCCGCCAAGAAGCTGACCCAGGGCCGCACGCCGGACGGCCGGATCGAGCCGAACGAATGGGCGGGCATGCTCCGACTGGTCGCCATCAACGCCGAGCACGCGGCTCAGGTGGATCTGTCCGAGCCGCTGATCGTGGCCCCGGTGCCCAACGGCGGCCTGCTGATCATCGACGGCTGGCATCGGCTCCGTAAGGCACTGGACACCGGCGTTCCGGAACTGTTCGCCGTGGTGCTCACTGCTGAGGAGGAACTTACCTGCCGGATGTTCGGTGGGGAGAAAGGAGAGGGCTACATCCGGTAGCGCCTGATCCGGTGGCGTAGGAGGCATGCCCCGGCCAGCACATCCGTATTGTGCTGGCCGGGGCACACCTCCTGCACCACCGGCTCTGTCGGCCTGGGCTCTCCTACCAACCTTCATAGGTGCCGTCATTCAAGCTCTTCAGCTTGGTCTCCAGTTCGGCGAGTATCTGCTCCTTATGTACGTCGGGCCCTTCTGCTGGAGCGGTGCCGATCACTGTGGTGAGGTGCTCCCCAGGCGTGGTGTCGATCATTCTGACCCTTGGCCCACCACCGTCGGGGGCGTCGTCTGGCCTGCGGTCGAGGGTATGGCCGATGAGTCGGAGGACGGCTTCGATGGGCAGGAGATAGTCGATGAGGCTCGTTTGGTCGTCGTCGGAGAGGGTGGGGTCGTGGGGGCGGTTGCGGTTGCGCAGATCGACTTGCCCGGCATTGGCGAGGCGGTCGTAGAGGCGCTCTTCCAGCCATCCAGCCTCACTGCTGTTCAACGTCTCATCGTCGTTGGATTCGTAGCGAATGAGCAGCGCCCGGTACCAGTGGTCGCGGTCTTTGAGCTGCTGCAGGACGCGGTGGCGTAGTCCCGGGGTGGTGGCTTTGCCGACGTAGGCTCCCCAGCGGCCCTCGGCGTTCGGTCGGTCGAGCAGGAGGTATGCGCCGGGGACATTCCAGCCTCGGTCGAGGCGGTTGGCGTAGTCGCGGTCGAGTAGAAGCATGCCGGCGACCTTGTGCTTGGAGCGGATCTTCATCGGGTTGTTGAGGTCATAGGAGAGGCTGACGACCAGCTGTGACGGGGCGAGCCGTATCGCGCACACGCGGCCATCTCCTTCACCTGAGCCGCTGGAGATCTTCCCGGACAGTATCGGCCACCTTCCTCTCCGTGACCACGAGTTTCCGGGAAGAAACCAGCAGCTCACCCACCGGATAGGTGCTGCGAGTGCCACTTCATGGCCGGTCGGGGCTGTACGGCGGCCGGTAGGCCGTTCCATGGGCGTGAGTGGCTGGGGAAGCCGCTACGGTGGTCAGCCGGTGGTGGGGTGAGCGTGGGGCCGGGTGAACCCGATCAGGTCCCCGCGCTGGTAGGTGTCGATTTTGACGACGGTGCGCCGGTTGGGGGCGTGGATCATCCGTCCGTTTCCGATGACAAGGCCGACGTGTCCCGGGCCGTCTGCTTCCATGCGGAAGAAGGCCAGGTCACCGGGCTGTTCCTGACCGCGCGAGATGGGCGGTCCATGCCGCCATTGGTCGGCGGCAACCCTTGGAATCGAGATCCCGGCTGCTTGGTAGGCGCGCATGGTCAGGCCGGAGCAGTCGAAGGCGGCCGGTCCCTCGGCCCCCCAGAGGTACGGTTTGCCGAGTTGGGCGTGGGCGTAGGCGAGGACGGCCATCACGCGCTCGCCGGGGATGACGGTGACGCAGGTTCCGGCGAGGGCGTCGACGGTGTGCTGGGCGAGCGGCTCCCACTGTGCGTAGGAGCTCGGCGAGGCAGAGCGCTGGACGGCTTGGGCTGCTTGGGTGAGTGGCAGCTGTTCCCAGCGGGGCACTTTCACCAGGTGGTCGTAGAAGGTGCCGGTGGCGTAGCGGGGGTCGAGGATCTGCTCGGGTGTTCCCCAGCCTTGCGAGGGACGCTGCTGGAACAGGCCGAGGCTGTCGAGGTGCCCGTGCCGCAGGTTTCGCAGTTTGGATTCCTGGAGGGTGGTGGCGATCGCGATGACGGCCGCTCGCGCGGGCAGACCGCGCTCCATGGCGACTTGGACGATGAGTACGGCGTTTGCCTGCTGCTCGACGTCGAGGTCCTGCATGGGTGCCGTACGAGCAGAGGGTGAGACCGCGACCGGGCCGCCCGTCACGCTGCTTGTCGTGGGTGCGATCGTGCAGGCGATGCCGCCGGGTGTTGGCGAGCTGGTCAGGATGCTGGTGGCAGCTGCGACGAAGGCCAAGACGATGAGCAGCAGGAGCGCGGTGCCGGCCGCGGCAGCCTTCACCTCTTCTCGTCTTCCTTCGGGAACAGGTTGTCGAGGAAGTCGGCGTCGGTGTCGTGGTGGCTGTCGGTGGTGGGCTGGGGTTGGGTGCGGCCGAGGGTGAGGTGGGGCCAGCCGTTGGCGAGATCGGCCAGCCGCATCCTGAGCTGACCCATCTCGGCTGGGGCTGGAAGCCAGATGGGTCCGGCGGGGCCGTCGCCGCAGGTGGTGTGGGTGGCGGTGGCGATCGGGAGGTCACGGTTGTTGAGGAGTTTGCGCAGGTTGGCTTCGCGGGTGGGGTTGGGCAGCCAGAACAGGATGGGAGTGGTGATCTGGGTGGCGTCGGCGAGATCGCGGTAGCTGTGGAGTTTGTCGGCCACGCGCTGGAGGGTTTCGGTTCCGGTGTCGTGTTCGAGGAAGAAGTCAATCTCGTGGCCGTTTTCGCGCCAGTAGCCGTAGGCGTCGGGTCGGGCCAGGTCGCCCCACTGCTTGGCGCACTGCTTCTCCGACCACCACGCTCTCAAGTGGGTTGCCGGGGTGTGGCGGGCGTGATGCTGCAGGCGGGAGAAGAAGTCGTTGACGCCGACTTGGTGAGCCAGACGGGAAGAGACAGCGATGGTGATGTCGGGGTCGTAGCCGAGTTCCTTGAGTGGCATGCCGTGGTGGGCGGCCAGTGCGGCGGCTCCCGCTTTACCGAGGGCCCAGTGGATGGGAGCTGAGCCTGCGCCGTATCCGGCCCAGGGGCGGAAGCGGGTGACGGCGTTGAGGTGGAACAGAGTGGTCATGCGTTTGCGGGTGGCTTGGGGGATGCCGAAGAAGATGCGCTGGAGTTGGTGGGTGGTCAGGACGCGGTGGCGGTGCAGGTAGTCGAGGATCTGGTAATCGCGTTCGGTGAGCCTTGCGGCGAGGGCGGTCAGGGCAGCGCGGTCGAGGCGGGGCTGGGCTGCGGGGATGGGTTGCACGGTCCAGCGAGCCAGCTTGCGAGAGGGCGGGCGGGAGACGGGCTGGTCACTGGACTGGCAGGTGCACGAGCAGGTGCAGGGCGTGTTCGGCATGGTGGTAACTCCGTGAAGTGATGGGGCGTGGGCTGGGTCAGGACCGGTTGGTGGACTGCTGGGCTTGGGAGGCTTCGCTGTCGCGGGGGTCATGGCCGGGTGCGCTATTACCCGCTCGCTGCTTGTGTGAGCGGCTTGCGCGCCCGGTGGTGGCACCGCTGGCGAACCGCTCGCGCGACGCGTGGCGGATGGCTTCTTCCCGGCCTTCGGCTGGGGCAGGGAGGGGGCGGGTGCGCAAGGTGAAGGCGGGTGTCTGCTGGCGGTCGATGATGAGGCGGGCGACGGCTTGGTAGGCGCCGAGGTGGGTGAGATCGTGCGGGCTGATCAGAGGGGCGGTGTGGTGCTTCAACTCGCCTGCGTCTTTAGGCGAGGTGTTGAAGTAGATCTTGTTGCGGGCGTCGGCGGACAGGGCTTCGCGCAGGTCGGCGGGGAGCTGGTCGAGGTGCTGGTGGGCCAGGACAAGGGAGAGACGGTAGCCGCGTGCTTCGGCGAGGACGTCGTTGATGTGGCCCGGCAGGTTGAGGAAGTTGTGGCATTCGTCGATGACGAGCGCGGCGTCGGGCCGGTCTGCTTCGGCGAGGTTGGTGCGGCGGGTGGTGGCTTGCCAGGTGTGGGCGAGCAGGATGGAGCCGAACAGCCGGGCGGCGTCGTCACCGAGGATGCCTTTCGGCAGGCGGGCCAGGATGAGACCGCCCCGGTCAAGGAGTTGGCCGATGGGGACGGTGGTGTCCGGGCTGGCCAGCGCTTGCCGGACGAACGGTCGCAGCAGGACGGCGCGGAGTTTGTTCATCACGGGCCCGATGACGCCTGCTTGGCCGGCCGGGGTAAGGGCTTCGTAGGAGTCCCAGAAGCCGGCCAGTAGCTCATCCTGTAGGCCCAAGGTGATCCGGGTACGGAAGGCGGAGTCGGTGAGCAGCCGTGGAACGTCGGCCAGGGTGGCTTTGCGGCCTAGGACGCTGGTCAGGGTGAGACAGGTGGAGCGCAGCAGGTCATCCACGCGTGGTCCCCAGGCTGTGGAGAAGCAGCGGTGGAAGATGGTGACGACGGAGTCGACGGCGAAGGTGGGGTCGCCTCCGGCGAGGATGTTGATCGAGGGCGGTGGCGCCGGGTCTTGCGGGTCGAACACCACGGTCTTACCGATCGCTCGTTCAGGCAGCCGGTTGAGGATGTCGGTGACCAGGTCCCCCTTCGGATCTATGACGAGGGCACCTCTCCCGGCATGAACGTCGGCCAGGACCATGTTGGCCAACAGGGTGGATTTCCCGACGCCGGTCCCGCCCAGGACGTGAGTGTGATGGCGGCCGTCGGCCACGGGCAACGCCACGGGACGCTGCGGTCCGCTGTCGGCGTCGCCCAGGATGCGGGCCGTACCGCCCGCCGTATGTCGGGGTACGGCCGGGGACGGCGCGACAGGACGAGCCCCGGCACGGGTGATGCCGGGGGCGTCGATGTCCCACGGCAGGTGGGCAAGCGCGGCCAGCTCAGCGACGGACAGCAGGTGGCCACCGTCGAGGCGGCGCGAGCCGATCATCCGGTCAGCGCGCCAGAGACGGGCTCGGCGCAGGTACTGGTGGCCACCGGTGAAGAGGGCGAAGACGGCGGCCAGAGTGTGGGCCTGGCCTCGCAGCCACCCACGAACCAGGTCACGCGAATCCGTATCGCCTGTCGGCGCGTTGGCGAAGGCGGGTTCGCGGTTGGTGGCGACGGCGTAGCGGATGGCGACCGTGTAGCGCGGCTGGCCAGCCTTGGCCAGGATCGCGCGGACCTGCTCGGCGCGTTCGGGGAACTCGCGAGCCAGCTCGCCGCTGTGGTGGCGGTTGCGGCTGGCATCGGGCAGGGGAAGCAGTTCGTCGAAGACGCGGCCGAGGCTGTGACGGCTGCCTCCTCCGCGCAGGTTGGCGGCTGCCCGGTACGCGTGGCGCAGGCGCCTGCCGGTGGTTGGGCGGGCCAGGATTTGGACGACCGCGTGCTCGCCTTCACGTAGCCCGCTCATGGCTTCCAGAAGGGAGCGGACGGGGTCGTGGTCGTGGTCGGTCTTGAGCGGGAAGTGCTCCGGCGCGGCCGGTATGAGCCGTCCACCGGTAACCTCGGCCGCTGCAGGGAGGGGCGAGGTGGCCGGGCTCGTGGTGGTGACGGCGCCCGGCCATGCAGCTTGGATCGCTTTCTCCACGATGCCGGGCGGGATGGCGCCAGGCACCCACACGCGGATGCTGATTCCGGCGTCGCTGCCGTGGTACTCCCACACCAGGTGCGGTTGTCCGCTGAAGGCGCGCTTCCACGCGGGCCGGAGCTGCCCGACGAGCTGCCGCCACAGCACCACGGCGCCTTCGGGGTCGCTGCGCGGCGGGCTGGAGATCTCGATCAAGCGGGCTTCGAATGTCATATCGGCGTGATGTAGCCAGCCGAGCAGGTAGCGCACTGCAGCGGCTACGGCCCACACCACTCCCACGGCCAGAGCGAGACGAGAGCCGTAGGTGACGGCGAGTTCGGGCAGGCGGGCGGGTAGCTCGGCCAGGAAGTCGAGGGCGGTCTGGACGTCATGCTCGTCAATGCCGCACAGCAGGCACGGCCCATCTGGGCCCGGTGACGCGTTGCTGGTCATAGCGGGTCGCCTTCCTCGTCCTGGTGGCCGGTGCTGATCTTGAAGAGGCCGGGCGGGTCGGCCGGTTGCGCAGTTCGCGCCTGGAGCGGGTCGAGTTGGGCGAGGTGGGCAGGGTCGGTGGTGATCAGCTCGACCTCGCGGGGT
The DNA here is from genome assembly GCF_044593615.1 of Nonomuraea sp. NPDC051941. Taxonomy (NCBI): domain Bacteria; kingdom Bacillati; phylum Actinomycetota; class Actinomycetes; order Streptosporangiales; family Streptosporangiaceae; genus Nonomuraea; species Nonomuraea sp. NPDC051941. Next base: position 220,705 of record NZ_JBIUCF010000002.1, on the reverse strand, counting down.
GAGGCGATGACGTGGAAAGCGGCTCGGCTGGCGGGGCCGGCGACCAGGAGCGCCTCGCCGCGCTCGGCGGTGAGCAGGAACTGGCGTTCGCCGTCGGTCAGGTCGAAGGCATCTCCGATTGCGCCGATGGCTTGTGGTGCTTGCCGGAGGAGAATCTGGTTGGCTGCGTTGGCGACGATCGCCTGCCCCAGTTCGGTGCCGAGCAGGTCGGCGGCGTCCTGGGTGACGACAGCGAGTCCGGCCCAGTGTTTGCGCGCGGCCTTGGCCATCCGGAAGAGGAAGCGGGCGCCTTCCGGTTCCTTCATGAGCAGCCAGGCTTCGTCCACGACGACGAGGCGCTTCTTGCGGTCGCGGGGGTTGGCCACTTTCCGCCAGATCGCATCGAGAGCCAGCAGGGTGCCGACGGCTTTCATCTCTTCGGGCAGATCCCGTAGGGAGAAGACCGTCAGGTGTCCGGCTGGGTGGGTGGTGGTCGGGCCGTCGAACAGCTCGCGGTAAGAGCCGGAGACAAAGGGAGCGAGCTGTGCGGCCAGTTCCGCCTCAGCCTGACCGCCTACCTCTTTGGTAAGCGTGGTTACCAGATCGGCAAGCAGCGGTGCGGGTCGGGTCCAGGTGTCGGGGTCGCGGGTGATTCCTGCGGCCTGGTAGGTCGCGATGATCGCCGAGTCGAGCGCGGCGCGCATCTGCGGCGTGAGCTGCGTGCCGCCGAGCATGGTGGCGATGAGAGTCTGCAGGAACATGGCCCGCCGGGACAGCACGTCATCGCGCGGGCCGTGGCTGGCGGGCAGGTCGAAGGGGTTCCACCGAACTTCGGCCGCGCCGAGGTGCAGGCAGGTGCCGCCAACTGCTTGAGCGAGGCGTGCGTACTCATCTTCAGGGTCGACGACAGCGACCTCCACGCCTTGGTAGAGGAGGCGGAGGGTTTCGAGTTTGGTGAAGAAGCTCTTGCCAGCGCCGGAGCGCGCGAGCACGACGGAGTTGTGGTTGTCCTGGGCGTAGCGGTCCCACAAGACGACGCCAGAACTGGTGGCGCTCAGCCCATACAAGACCCCGGTCTCGCCGATGGCGGTGGTCAGGTCCGGCGAGGTGAACGGGAAGGCCGCCGCCAGAGCGGTGGTGTCGAACGTTCGTGTTGCCTGGATGGAGTCGACGCCCAGGGGCAGCGTCGTGGTCCAGCCTTGCAGGGCGCGGAAGGTGGCGGGTTGTGCGTCGAGCAAGAGGGAGGCGGCGAGGGTCCGGACGCGCTCCACTTCGGTGGCGAGGGCGGGTTCTGTGGGAGCGTGGATGGTGAGGTAGAGGCCGACTTTGAACAGACGGCCGTGGCCACGGGCGAGGCTGTCGGCCAGGTCGGTGGCGTCATCGGCGGCTGCCTCGGCGGCGAAATCCTGGAGCCTGCCGTGTTGTGCGTCGGAGCGGCTGGCCGATTCCAGGCGGGCGAGCTGCCGGCGCAACCGCATAGCGGCCACCTGCTGTGGGATCGGCTCGACATGTAGGGACACGTCGAGGCGGCCAGGGTAGGTGAGCAGGGGTTCGAGCCACCCGGCGCCGACGTCGCGGGGGTAACCAATGACGGCGAACGACGCGGTGACAGCGCTGGGCAGGGTCACGTTCCTGACGCCAATGTGGGCCGATCCCGGGTGGGCGAGGGTGCTGGCCTCGTCGCGGTTGCGTCGGCGTAGCTTCACGGAGTGCTCCTGGTCGAGGTGATCAGTTCGTCGGGGAGGGCCGGGCCGAGCGGGTGCCGGCCGCCGGGGTCGAGGCACTCGGTCAGCGCCTGGTTGGCTGCCTCGGCGTCGAGGATGCGGGTGGTGACGCCGAGCGCTGCGAGGTTGCGTTCTGCTTCGGCGGCCCGCCGTAGGACTACGGCTGCGGCGGTGTCTCGCCGTACCGAGCCGCGGCTCCGACGGGCGGTGGGGTGGTCGCGGAGCACGATGAGAACCTGCCGGGTCAGTAGTTCGCGGGAGGCGTTGAGCTCGGCCAGGTAGTCGGCGTGCTCGCGGGCGGCTGCGGCGAGTGCGGCGTGGGGCAGGCTCGCTGCCTGTTGCTCAACGGTCTCGGCCAGGTCAGTGAGGTCGGCGGGGCGGGCGCGGGCGAGGATCTGCACGGGTGCTTCAAGCGAGTTCAGCCACCGCCCGAACGCCCCGACGAGTGCGGCCTGCTCGCTCGTGGTGCGCAAGTGGAAAGACAGGGTGCTGGTCTCCACCAGCGCCGCGACCCCTCCGTCCGCGAGCTCAAGTGCGCCGTCGGTACGGATTGCCCGGACGGGTAGCTGGAGTGGGGCGGGTAGCTTGCCGCGCAGGCGGCACCACCTCGGCGGTCCGGCGATCTCCTCCGGTGCGGCGACCAGTCTTTTGTTCGTACGACTGTGGAACAGGGCAGCAAGGGCGAAACGGTCCAGGCTCAACCCATCTCGTCGGCCTAGCGCGACCGTGAGACCAAGTGCGAGGAGCGGGAGGAGGATGGCGGCGAGGATGATGACGGGCATGTGCCGGTGGAACAGGTAGAAGATGACAGCGGCGATGCCGCCGGTCAGGATCACGATGAGGATCTGCCGGAAGGTGAGCCCGTAGGCGATCTTGTCGGGCTGGTTGACATCGGCGGGAATGCGGGCCATCAGTGGCGGCGGCTCTGGGCTGTGGTTCACCGGCCCTCATTTCTGGGTTGGCGCTGGGTGAGTGGGATGCGGCGGGGCGGCGGGTCGAGGCGGAGGCGGAGCTGGACAGGGCGCGGCGTGCGAGTGGGCATTCCGGGCAGCCGGTCCTGAACCCAGGGCGGACGCGGCCGGATCCACGGCCCCGCCGAGGTGGAGGGCGTTGCCGTTGACGCGGTGCGGGCTGGGCGTGGAACGCGGGTGACCGGGAACGGCAGCGCGAGCTGGGTGCCCTGCCGGGCACGTTTGGCCGCAGCAGCTGCAGCTTTGGGTGTCGGTGCGCTCGTTGAGCGGGATGGCAGGTTGAGGGGGAGTGGGAGCTGCTGCCAGGCGGGCGTGTGGTTGGGCATTGCGGCTCCCGGTGTTGGGCTGGGCGGAGTGTGAGGGCCAGGGCGATGCGGTCGTGGGCCCCTCGGGCCTTGCGGTCGGGTGGGGCGGCCTTGGGGCGGTGGCCCGCTGTGCCGACGTCTGGCCTGTGCGGTTCCGCGCTTGGCTGTATGTCCGGCTTTACCGAGGGCGCGGGCTGCGCCGAGGGTCTTGTAGACGACCACGGCTTTGAGTAGCCGTTTGAGCATGTGGGGTTGGCCCTGCTGCCAGATGGTGCGGGCGACCCACCCCGGGATCTTGATCAAGACGAAGAGGATGCCGATCACGATGAGCGCGTCCAAGACACGGTTGACCGTGGGCCGCAACGTCGCCTCGGCCGCATCCCCAAGACTGGGGCCGGCTGGCTGGAGCGGATAGGTGCCGGGTGAATCGGTCAGGAACAACTTGAACGCCAGGATCAAGCCGAGGGCTTGCAAGACCTGGATGGCGAGCAGCCCGAAGAAGCACCGCCACCACAGCCGGGCGACGCCTTCGGTTTGCGGGAGGGCGTGAAACAGCAGGGCGAGCGGTGCGGCGACGATGAGGAACAGCAGCAGGGTGACGCGGATGAGGCCGATGAAGGCAAGCAGGAGCCCCATCAGCACCGCCGCGCCGATCAGCAGCACGAGGAACAGTGCGGTGCCCTTCGGGTCCTTGATCAGGGTGTCGACCTTGGCGGCGATGAGGTTCCCGGCCCGATGCCCGTCGACTCCGTCGCCGAGTAGCGCGGCAACCAGAGCGTTGGCCAGCTCGATGGCGTACTGGCAGATGGTGAGCGAGGCGTTCAATGCCACCACCGCGACGACGAGGCGTGGGATGACCTCGGCCGGGGTGGTGGAGCTTTGCGCGCTGCCGTACGCCATCACGATGACGCCCCCGGCGAGCACCATCAGAATGAGCAGCGCGTTGGCGACCAGTCGCACGTGGTCGGACAGCTCCCGGACCCGCTCCAGCATCGTCGGCGGTGGCGCGGAGAGCAGAACGCTGCCGACCAGGACGAACGCCGGATTGATGGCATCGACCACCAGGTGGGTGAACCAGCCGTTCATCGCCTGGTTGATCTTGCAACCGATATCCATCCATCCGCACTCCTGCATGCCTGCAGACGGTGAGGAGGGTGACGGGATAGGTGGAATCCAGGTCACCTGCGGTGACGGGGCAGGGCTGGAAGCGGATGAAGGCGAAGGTGTGGGCGTCGGCTCGGCCTGGGCGGGTGCTGTCTTGGCGAGCCCGGCGAAAAGAATGAGGATGGCGATGATGGTGGCCAGCCGAGGCAGGCCCGGTGGCCGTCTGCGCCGTTGTGACGGATGGGGCATGGTCAGGCTCCGACGATGCCCTTGAGGATGGTGACGAGGAGAGGGGCGAGGACGGCGATGCCATAGCCGAGGGCGGCGTAGCGCAGTGTCTTCTTGGCTGCTTCGACTTCCCCTGGGTCGCCTCCGGCCAGGATGTAGCGGACTCCTCCGACAGTGAGGAAGAGCGTGGCCAGGGCCACCAGTAGGCCGACGATGACGTTGCGAAGGTTGTCGATCACCGCGTTCAGTGATGCCGGCGCAGCTAGAAACCGGCCGGAGGCCAGGACGGCACTGGAAGAGCCGGTTGCTGTGGCGGCGTGGGCGATGGCGTACTCGAGCAGGGTGCCCAGGACGATGCCGCCGAGGATCGTCAAGGCGACGAGCAGGACTTTGAGGCTGAGGGTCTGGGACGAGGAGGTGGTTCGGCGTGGGCGGGACGTCATGTGTTGCCTCCCTGGAGCGGTTAGGTGTCCGTGTGGCCTGGGGCGCTGGATGGTCGCGGCCTGGTTCTCGTCGGGTGAAGGCGGCGCGGAGGCGCTGGGCACGGCGCGGGGCCGGGTGGGCGTCCTCCTTCGAGCGGCGGAAGAGATGGGCTGGGCCGGGTGACAGGGACCGGTGACCAGGTACAGGTCCCGCTGCCGGGCTCGGCGCCCTCCGCGCTGCCTTCTCATCTGGTAAAAGACCTGGGTGAAGAGCCGAGTTAAGGCATCGGGGCCAGCGAATTTTGTGCAGTCTTTGCTGGGTGCTCGCCGCTGGCGCCCGACGTGATCGCTACAGGTCGCGGGATAGTTCGCCGCGCTGGAGTGCCTGGTAGAGGGCGTTTTCGGCGCGCTGGCGTCGCCTGAGCGCAGTGCAGTAGAGCAGGCCGCGGCGACGGCAGTAGGAGCTGAGCGGGATGCCCTCCAGCCGGGTGAAGGCGATGAGCTCAGCCTCCTCATTGGTGAGAATCTGTTGGGCGACGGCCCTGTTGAGGAGCAGGTCAGGGTGGCCGGCAGGGTAGGCGAGCGTCTGCTGACCGCTCTCGGCCCGGTCGGTGAGATCAGGGTCGGCCAGCAGAGTGGGCTGGTCGGTGGCGTGGGCGCGGATGACGGCGATGTGGGTCAGCCGCGACAGTCGCAGCACCGGATGCGACCAGGCCAGGTTCACCCGGCAGATGGCTTCCATGTAGGCCGTCAGGACCTCGGCCTCCAGGTCCTCGCGATCGACCCGTTCGGCCGGGATCTTGCTGGCGAGGGTGCTGATGAGGCGGCGCAGCATCGGGATCGCCAGGGCGACAGCGGCGACCATCCACGCCCCGCGATGGGTGCGGGCCTGGTCGATGAGGTGTCGCCACACATGGTCGCGGGTGGTGCGTGAACAGGACGGATGCAGCAGCATCTCCCGCAGCTCGTTCAGCGGGATCGGCCGGGCCGAAAGCCCGTGCCCGAGCTGCGCGCCGTCGACCGACAGCGGGGCAGGGCCGCGCATGAGGAGGGTGAAGGCGTGTTCGGCCACGTCCAGCGGCAGGGAGCCGTCCTTACGACATGAGCTGCCGCCGAGGCGGTTGGGCGCCTGGCTGGGTTGGGCGTTGTCTGCTTCGAGGGCGACGGTGGACAACGGTTCGGCCGGGTTGGTGATGGTCGTGCTCGTGACGGCCGCATCGGCGGTGTCGGCGGAGAGGCGGATCGAAGGGTGGGACATAGCGACGCTCCCGATAAGGCGTGTTCGTTTCGGACGTCGCTAGGTCGCCATAGCCCCCGAGCAGGAACCGGGCAGGAAATGATCAGACATCGGACACGGCAAAGATCACACCATGCTTAGATCATGCGTCGGAACCGATGATGACCTGCGGAAACGCTGGCCTGCTGGACCAATGTCCGTCGGATGGCAGGGAGACGAGATCCATGACGCTGCGCACGGAAAGCTGCCGTGAGCTGCGGTAACGGGATGAAGCTGAAAATCCCAGGTCAAGCTTCTGTCAACACGGTGGACGAGGCCTGGACCGTTGGATCGCCCGCCGCCGAGATGGGCCTGCGGCGGGTCACTCAGAGGTCCACGCCGGGGCCGGGCGGACGGGTAGGGAGGGGGATGGGAGCGCTGGTGCGGAGCATGCGGGCCTCGGCTTGCGCTCGGGCAAGGACGGCCGAGACAGCATCGGCTGAACGGCGAGCCGCCAGCTCTCGGACCTCTTGGGGCGGGTCGCGGTCATCGATGACGATGACTGTCCCGTCGTCGGCGACATGGGTCCGAACCCGCCAGCCGAACTGACGTGCCGCTGTCCTCGCGGCCCGTCGGACCTCGGCCACATCACCCAACTCGGCCATTACGTCGCGGGCGAAAATGAGCTGACCGTAGAAGCCGCGATACTCCGGCTTGAGGCAGGCAGCCATCATCGCCTTGACCTAGTCGACGAGCTTGGCAAAGCGGCGTTCGGCCAGTTCGTCCTTCCGGTTCGGCATGCAGATCGCCTCCCGGCTGACGCGTCGCGGTGTGCTGTCTTCTCAGGGTAGGTCGCACCGGGCAACGATGCTTGGTGACCGCTCCCAGCGAAGGTTGAGCGTTGTCAGCGAAGTTTGAGTGAGGGGAACACCGTAGGTGAGAGGGCTGCGCAGCGCCTTCGAGACGTGGCGGCACGGCCGCGCATGTGCCTGGGGCCGCAGCGGTTCCCTCGTCCCGACGTTCGACACAGCGCTCTGACCTGCGCGCTTAACCATCGGTGAGAAACCTGGCAGTCATCAGCCTTCGGTGATAATGCTCAAACTTCGCTGCAAAAGATCACTTGGTCACCGTGATGAGCCCGGTGACGGAGGTTGCTCGGAACGTGCACGAAAAGGCTGTGACCTGCGAAAACAAGCTTCGTTGGCGAAGTGTAGGAGGAAGGAGGTGGGGGAGTGTGATCTGGCGAGCGCCTGCCCGGCACGGTCGCCGACAGCCTGCGGACCATCCGCGAGGAGCGCCGGGGGACGGGCCCTGGAGTGGAGCCGACCTTGCCGAACCTTTACATGATGGGTTGTCTCAACTCGGGTCTTGCGGCAGGTATTTGGATCAGTGACAGGGACCGGTGGCCCGGTATTCGGGCCACACCCACATGACCGAACCCACCACATCTTCGACTGCTCCTGCATCTGCCAGTTCCTGCGTCTCTACCAGGTCTGCTACGGCTGACGCCTCGTTCATCGCATCCGGACCGGACGCTCGGCTCCATGGCTCTGGCTTTCGGCTGGTTCGGGGGCATCTGCCGCTGTCGGTGTGGTCTGCGGCAGCCGACACCGAATCGGTAGCGACCTGTCCGGCGGGTTGCTGTCACCCAGTTAGCGGTCCACTGGCCCGTCACCTCGTCGCGGCGTGCACCCGGCTCGGCGAGACGGTGATCCACCTCGGCGCGACGGATCATCAGCTGGTCTCGGCCGCGCTGACGGCGGGTTGCCTGCCGGTGGCCGTCTTCGCCGACGTGGCTCGCGCGGGTGTGACCTGGACCTGCCTCGCGCGTGCACACCCTGACTACGACCTGGAAGTCGCTGAACTGCGTGTCACCGACTCTGGCGATGAATACTCGGTCCTGGCGGATCTCTCGGGCGGTGCGGGGTTGGTCGTGGCCGAGCAGACCTGCCGACGGCCCCTGGGCCGGTTGACCGGGCGGACGGGCTCGGAGTTTGAAGCCGAGGTCTTCGACGTCGTCCGTGCTGCGGGACTGGTGAAACCGGGCGGGCATCTGGTCGTGGTGACCAGTCTGCAGGGCGAAGGCGCGGTAGTAGATCCAGTGCCAGAGATCATCGCACTCGCCCACGACGCAGGGCTGGTGTATCTGCAGCATGTTATTGCTCTGCGACATCCCGTCTGCGGTGAGCGCATCGACCCGCACCTCTCCCGCCGTTCCCTGGCCGGGCTACGAGACCTGCCTGCGTGCTCCGGGTTGCCGGCGAGCGCGCGGGTGCACTCGGACGTGCTGCTGTTCACCAAACTGCGGAGGCCCTCGGGCCCAGAGACATCGAGGCTTCCAGACGCGGAGGGCACCGAGGCTTCGGCTCGGACCGGAGGTGAGCGTTGATGGTTGAGGTGACGACGTCGGTGTGGGCGACCGGGCAACGGCCCTCGCGGGTGCAGCGGCGGGGCCGGTACGTGCCGGAGTCGATGCAGCATCCCGGCAAGATGCTGCCCTCGATCGCCGCCCGGGTGATCGAGACTTATACCGGTCCAGGGGAGCTGGTGGTCGATCCGATGTGCGGGATCGGCACCACCCTCGTCGAAGCTGCCCATCTCGGCAGGCACGCCGCAGGCGTGGAGTACGAGGAGCGGTGGGCGCGGCTGGCGGTCGCCAACCTTGGCCACGCTCGCAAGCAGGGCGCGTCCGGCTTCGGGCGGGTGATGGCCGGGGATTCCCGGCACATCGCCCGGCTGCTCCCCGACCTGGTAGGGAAGGCGGCGCTGGTGCTCACCTCGCCCCCGTACGGAGCGGCCACGCACGGGCACATCCGCTCCACCCGCGATACCGGTGAGCCGGGCGTGCGTAAATGGAACCAGCGCTACTCCCACGACCGCGCCAACCTCGCCCACCAGCAGCTCCCGCAACTCCTCGACGGGTTCGGCCGCATCCTGGCCGGATGCGTGACACTGCTGCGGCCGGGCGGCGTGGTGGCAATCACGGTGCGGCCATACCGGATACGCGGCGAACTGGTCGACCTACCCGGCCACGTACAGTCGCTTGCTCGTGAGAACGGGCTGGCGTTCGTGGATCGGATCGCCTGCCTGCTGTGCGGGCTCGGCGACGGCCAGCTCCTCAACCGGGCGTCATTCTTCCAGCTCCACGAGGCGCGCAAGGGATGGGCGCGCGGCCTGCCGATCCACGCAGTCGCGCATGAGGACCTGCTCGTGTTTCGCAGGTCTCAGATGCCGGCCCAGCTCGATCCTGGCTCTGCACTGGCAACCGTCCACGAGCTGGAGTAGCCCTGGTCCCCGGCCTGGCTTCGGGCCGGGCGCTGGGGCGCGGGCGCAGACCTGCGGATTTCGCTTGACGCGGGCCATGGAGGTGGCGTCGATACCGCCTGCCGCCCACCTATCCGCCCCGGTACCGGACCCCGAACCGGGGCTGTGGCCGCCCGTCGATTAACGGCGGTCACACCCCCGCGCCCTTGGGGGCCCGGGCCGGGTTGGGGGCGTAGCGCCCACCACAGCCCGCCAGGAACGCGCGGTCCACGCGACCCGCATGTCCTGTTCATCAACGCTCATGGAGGTGATGCATGACCAGCACAACCCCAACCGGCCACCCAGCACAGCAGGAGCCGGAGGTGATCAGCCTGCTCACGGCCGGGCGGCTGCTCGGCATGGGCCGCACCAAGGCATACCGCCTCGCGAAGGCAGGTGAGTTTCCGTGCCGGGTGCTGCGTATCGGTGGCCGGTACGCGGTGCCGGTGCGCGGGCTGCGGGCGCTACTCGACTACACGAACGAGGCCAGCAGCGAGAGCTGCCCTGCACGCGAGGATGGATAACCACGATGGCGAAAGACCCCGATAAGGCGGCGAGCAAGGAGCTCAAAGTCGCCAAGGGCAGATTCCCCGTAGCACGACCGCAGTTATGGCCAAGCGCCTGTCCGGAGGTGTGAGAGGAGGGTGAGGTGATCTCGCCCTCCTCCTCGATTGGGCTAGAAGTCGAATTCGCCAGCCTTGGCGCCGGCCACGAAGGCGCGCAAGACACTCCCGCGCACGATCCACGGCTGCACGTCGTCGGGTTGTTCGGTGTCTCGGATGCCGAAGTGGTCGCCGCTCAGCTGGGCCACCTCGATGCAATCGCCACCATTGGCGCCGCTGAAGGAGGACTTACGCCACTGTGCTGTCTCCAGTTCGGCAGCCAACTCGTCAGTCACGTTCATACATCACCATCTTCTCGCGTATCGCGTCTGCGGTCTCATTGACCGGTCGGGCATATGACCGGATGGCGTCGAATCTGACACTAACGGTGCGCACGCGGTCCACGCGATCTGTTACCTCGCCGTCCGCGGCCGAGTCCAAGTACACGGCGTCTGGTCCCTGGAGGAGTTGGGCGATGACGAATCCGCCCAACAGGCCGATCGTGGGTACGGCGGCCATCGGAACAATCTGCAGGGTGATGCAGGGGTGAGCCAGCAGTTTGAGGAGGTGGTCGAGCTGTTGTCGCATCACCTCGGCTCCTCCGATGGGGCGCAGGAGGACTCCTTCGTCGATGACCGCCGCGTACATGGGTGGCTCGGGACGGTCGAACACCACCTGCCTGGCGAGGCGTGCGTCAGCTTCTTCGTCGATGCGTTCGTTGCTGATGCCCGGCTGCCCGCTCAGGATCGCGCGAGCGTAGTTGCGCGTCTGAAGCAGTCCGGGAACCACGAGGGGTTGCCACGTCCGCAGGGTATGAGCATTGGCCTCGATCTTTGGCCACTGGCGGAACCAGGTCGGTCCTGTCTTGATGACGAGGGGCAAGAGGCGGAGTAGGTCTCCCTTGAGGCCGAGAAGCCTCTCTACCTGCTCGGTGAAGTCTCGCTGTGGTGTGCGCTTGGCGTTCTCGATCTGGCTGACCAGGCTCTTGCTGACGTGGGTGTAGTCCGCGATCTCTTCTTGGGTTACGCCTCTTTCGTCCCGCAGCCTCCTCAGTTCGGCCCCGAAGAGAGCGAGAGGACTGGCTCCTGGGTCGAGTTCGCTTGCGGCCATGGACGCATCACCCTCATGTTCACAAGTACACACACATCCGTGAACCCGATGTGTGTAGCAACTGTGTCGCCTGTTGACTACTCAAAGTAACTGGCGGGGGTCAGTCTGGGGAGTGTCTTCAACGAACCAGGCGAACTCGGGTTCACAAGAGGAGTCGATCTTGTGGACCTTGAGGCCAAGCCCTCTAGATGGTCGGTGATATCCATGCCAACGGAAACCGCACCCGTGCCGGTGCAGGAATCTCGCCCGCCGACAGCGATGACCCTGATTTCGCATATCAGCCTGCCTCGTAACGCGAGGGCACCTCGCCAGGGGCGACATGTCCTCACCCAGTGGATTGGCAAGGACGATCTGTTGCTCCCTTCGCTCCTCCAGGTGGCCAGCGAGCTGCTCACCAACGCCGTCATCCACCCGGCACACGGCCTGGGGCGTGAGTCGGTGGTGCTACGCGTAAGCCGCGGCCGCCGCTTGCTCCTGCTGGAGGTCATCGATCCCGGCACCCTGGACATGTCCCCCTTGCCGCAGCCGCATTCGCCTGCCTTCACCTCGGAGACAGGTCGCGGCCTGGGCATCGTGGCGGAGTACGCCACTGCCTGGGGCACCTACACCTGCGATGCCGGACGCCGCAATGTGTGGGCTGTACTGGGGGAAGGTGCGCCTGCGACAGGCGACGCGAGAGTCGACGGTCCCGTTGAGCCTTCCCAGCTCCCAACGGCGGGTATCGCCGTCGGCGGGTGGGGGACTGCAGGTTGCCAGGCCCTTCACGGTCTGGCAGACCAGCCTCACAGGCGTGTCGGCAGGGACATCACTCATGGTCAATGACCACGGCAAGGGGATCAACGGTCCGCACACCTACGGGCTCGGAGGGGCCCCCGTAAGTCGACGGCACCGTCCTGGCGTACGCATCGATCAGCGATGTGGGGGACGCGGCTGCGGTGCGGGACATGAGCAACCTCAACGCGGGCACGCCACCCGTGCCGTGCAATGCGCCGCGCAAGCTGGGCATGGCGATCTAGGGCAGAGCGAACCCTCGGACCGGAGATGTGCCTCCTTCGGCCCCGGACCCGTGGCCGGCGCGGCAGTGATATGGCCCACACGCCCCCAAGTGCCGCCGCCGCACCCCTCCATGATGCGGTCGGATTTTCACCTGTTGGGAGCGCACCCCGCGCACGCTGGTAACGCGACATGAGCGCCCGACGGGCGTGCTGCCGCGAGTGCGGCAGGGACGTGATCAAGGTGTACCTGTTCGATCGCGGTGGTCTCCGCATCGATCTCGATCCCGAGGCGGTCGTTGGCGGCGACTACACGTACTGGAACCCCACCTATGAGCGTGACCCGCAGACCTGGCGTGCCACCTACCGGCCGATCAAAGTGGCGGCCCCTCTCAATATCTCAAATCAGGACCTCAAGGAGTGGGATGGCCGGAAAGCCGCAAACAGCCGCCGGTGGTATGTAGAACACGTGTGCGGGCTGACGGCCGCGCAGGTCGTAGCAGGACGACGCCGAAGAAGGAGCGCATAGACTGCCCGGCCGCTTGCGCAAGATTGCAGGCTGGCCCGGCTTACCCAAGGCCGGATCGTGAGATCCAGGTGGAGGGTCGGCAGGAGCCGTACTTACGACCTTCACAGAGCTTGAAGGCGGTGATGCGGCTGAAGAAGGTGGAGTCGGTTTTGCACCCCCAGCGGGCGCCGTTGGAGTCGACGATGGTCCATGTCTGCAGGTAGGAGGTGACGTATTCGACCCGGACGGCCCGGCCGTCGTCACTTAGGTCGCAGACGGTGATGCGGTGGCGGTCGGCCGAGACGCTGACCGACCCCCAGCCGGCGTCATCATGCCAGCCGTCCGAGGTCTGGGCCTTGGCCGGCGAGGGAGCCAGCAGGAGGGCGAGAGCGGCGGCTGACAGGGCGATGCGACGGATCATGGGCTATCCGTTCCGGGTGAGGAGATCAGAACGGAGCCACTGTGAACCTCCTGCGTGTTTGGGCCCCGCAGCCCAGCATCCCTGGCGACATGGCTTGATCAACATTTGGGCGGTGCTTCACAAGGCCATCGATCCAGCGTCATCGTGAGCCGCTCCGGGCTGGGGAGAGTTGCCGTTGCTAGGGTCAACCGATCCTGGTGGTGGCGTCCATTCACGTTGAGGCGGCGCTCTGCGCATGTGCGCCTGCCGCTTGACGCCGAAGGCGCCCGCGTGGTCGACGACGAACTGGAAGCGCTGACCAGTTGGTCTCGCCGGCGAAATATTTGGCAGCCCGGCGCAGGATGTCGCGTCTCAGTTCCAGTTCCCGGGTCCGGGCTTTGAGCTGTGCAAGGCGTCCACACCTCGAGGCGAGGGCTCATCTGCGCGACCGCACCTACCTAGCTCACCAATGCTGGATGGGTTCGCCCAGATCCGACTGGCTGCACCCAGCTATTGCGGCCGAGTGGCGTGGTCGCGGTGACGGTTCGTCCGTACCGGCACCGGGGAGAGTTAGTTGAGCTGCCCAGCCACGTACAGAAGGTGGCCCAGCGCACCGTGCTGGTGCTCACCGACCGGATCGTGTGCCCGCCGTGCGGGCCGGGCCGCGGCAAGCTGCGGAACCGCGCGTCGTTCTTCCAACTGGTCGAAGCATGTAAGGGCTGGGCGGGTGGACTGCCGGTCCACGCCATCGCGTACGAAGATCTGCTCGTCTTCCGCAAGCCACCGAGAACCGCTCCCTGGCCCGCTTCATCCGCCCGGCGGTTCGGGCCCACGCTGAGCTGCCGCGATACGTGAGCGCGCCAAGCCGCTGGACTTGACGACGCGGCCAGAGGTGAGCGTCCATAGCCCGTGCCTCAGCCGGGCCGGCAATCACCCACCATGCGGTGATCGCCGGACCGTACGTCCGCCAGGACACCTGTCGAGCCGCGGGCAGATCAGATCACCGGAGAGGAAAGACGTACATTTTGGACAACCTTGCTCATTCCCGCACCACCACTGGGACGACCGACTGGCTGAATGCCGAAACTGACGACTGCGGGGCCAGTCAGATCTGCAGAACCGGCGAGCCCCGTCGACGCCTTCACCTGCATGGCAGTGTGAACCACCCAAACCGCACCCCGGGCGGGCTCCTGTGCCACGACAACACCACCGATGAGCCGGACAGTGTCCGCCACGTCCACCGCAAGGTGCGACGTGCCGTGGTTCACCCGGCCCCGCAGAGAGCGGTCACGTCAGTACCGGTGCTCCAAACGCGGGTGTTGGTCGATGACCAGGCATGACGAGCTGCTGACCGTTCCTCAGGTCCTCAAAGAGCTGGGCGGCGTGTCCCGCCGCACCTTCTACCGCTGGCGTCAGCTTGGCCGCGCACCAGTCTGCGTCCAACTGCCCAACCTCGAACTCCGCGTCTGGCGGAGCGATCTTATGGCCTGGCTCGACTCACGGCGGGAGTCGAGGTGAGCACCACGTATGACGTGAAACTGGGATATGTCCAGCAGCGCTCCAATAGAAGTGCACCCACCTACATCGCTCGCTGGCGAGTGGCCGGCAAGGAGAGGTCGAAAAGCTTCCGGACCAAGGGCCTGGCCAAGGCCTTCATGTCCGACTTGCGGCAGGCGACCAAGGTGGGGGAGGAGTTCGACCTCGCCACAGGTCTCCCGGTGTCGAAGCGCGCACGGCAATCCTCCGGGCCATCCCTCCTGCAGTTCGCTCAGGAGTACCTCCTTCGGCGCTGGAACTCGACAGCGCCTCGAACCCGCGAGACAGACGCGTACGCACTGCTGTCTCTCGTCCCTGCGCTGGTCACAGACGCACCGCACCGTCCCACCGTTGGGGAACTCAGGGAGGTTCTCCGGATCCATGCGCTGCTCCCGGAGAAGCGGCGGGCCGACCTGACAACGGCACAAGCCGTGGCTATGAACTGGTTGGAAAGGACCTCTCTACCGCTGACGGCCTTGCAAGAGGCACAGGTCCTTCGCAAGGCCCTCGACGCCATCTCGATCACCTTCTCCGGCACACCGGCGGCAGCCAACACGGTACGACGCAAGCGCGCCATTCTGCATCACCTGCTGGAGCATGCAGTTGAGGAGCAACTGTTCCACAGCAACCCGCTGGACAAGATCAAAAGGAGAGTACCCAAGCTGGTGACACTTGTTGATCCTCGCACGGTGGTCAACCCCACCCAAGCGCGGCAACTTCTTGACGCAGTGCCCAAAGTAGGTCGCAAGCGCGGTCGTCGGCTCAAGACCCTGTTCGCATGCGTCTACTACGCCGCGCTTCGGCCGGAGGAAGCGGCGGACCTGCGGCTGACCAACTGCACCTTGCCGGACGCAGGCTGGGGCCTGATCGTCCTGGAAAAGGCGCGGCCCCAGGGAACGAAGCGCTGGACCAACTCCGGCGAGACCCACGAGTCGCGCAACCTGAAGCACCGCGCGGACAAGGAAACACGAGAGATCCCCATCCCGCCCGTCCTGGTCGCCATGCTTCGTGAGCACATCGCCGAGTACGGCACCACCGCGGACGGCAGAGTCTTCCACACGGGCACCGGTGGCACCTACTCCAGTTCGGCGCATTCCTACGTCTGGCAGGAAGCTCGCAAACTCGCACTCACCCCGGCGCAGTTCGCCTCGTCTTTGGCTGCTCGACCGTACGACCTGCGGCACGCGGCAGTTTCGCTTTGGTTGAACGCGGGCGTCCCGGCCGTCGAAGTCGCCAAGCGCGCCGGCCATAGCGTGGATGTCCTGCTGCGGGTTTACGCGAAATGCGTGGACGGCCAGCAAGAGCACATTAATGGCAAGATCAACGAGGCTCTGAACGAATAACCTGCATGTATCTGCTTTCGGCCCCGGCCCGACCCGGGGCCGCTTCACTCCCTGCCGCGCGTCATGTCGCAGCGTTCCCACCACGGGACGCCACGCTCGGTCTGCCTGAGAGATTCCACCTGTCGGCTCCTCGCTCAGCCACCACAAGCAGCGGGTGAATGCATACGTAACCCCGGCATGGAACGGGCGGCACTGCGCCTGCTGAGTGTGACCCCCCGCCACCGACACCTGAGCGAGGAGAACGCCGAACTGGACGCCCAGCTCGCCCCGGCTGGTGGCCGCCGTTGCCCCCAAACTTACCGCCCAGCGCGGCACCGGTACTGAGACCGCTCTCCAGATGCTCATCACCGTCGGCGATAACCCCGAGCGAGTCGATGATCGGCTACTCAGGCGAGAAGTGTCGGTCTGAGTTGCCGCATGAATTCGACGACGTCGGCTCGGTGATCTCGGCCGGGTGCGCCGCGCACGATCTGGATGACGAGCATCTTGCGGCCGTCCGGTGTCCAGCTCAGCGCCTTGGCTCCGATGGTGTTCCCGCCCGTGTCCTTGATGAGGGCGCTATAGCCGGGTTTGACGCCGTCAGGCAGATCGGAGCCGTTGTCCTTGGTTTTCGCGTATTCCAGGTTGTCCACGGGGGTATCGAGCGGATCGTGGAGCTCGACGGACATCACCGCTTCGCTTCCGGCTTCGGATGATTTCGTGATGACACAATGTGAGAAGTCAGCCGCCGACGTGGAGCCGCTTGCGCGGAAATTGCTCAGCCCTACGGCGAGAGCGATGGAATCGGTGGAAATGACTCCGCACTCATCGGGTGGCGCCGTTACGTTGCCCAGTGGGCGCCGGTCCATAGGTTGAGGAGGTGGCGGGGCGGGCGAGCATGCGCCTCCGGCTGCGAGGATGATCGTCAGCAGAGCTGCTGGAAGCCGAACTCTCATTCCTTCTTCTCCGGGTATGGCGGCACAGGTAGCAGGAAACCGTCGCGAACAGAATCTGCGGTGGCCTTGAAGATCCCTGAGGCTGGTGATTTCGTCAACCAATCCTCGTAAGCAAGCGCTTCTGCCGAGTCCATCTGGCTACGCGGTTTGATCCGGCCGTCTACCATGAAATCGGAATCTGATCCTTTGGGGGAGTTGATGAAGGCATGCGGATGAGCGCTGTCCGGAGCTGCCGCGTCACCGAATAGCCCGTGCCGCATCATCACATTGGCCGTCATGTCCTTGAAGAGTTCCTGACTCTGGACGAGCTTGTCTTCCGCTTTGCCGCGCGCAGCCTCACCCTCAGTGAACTCGATGTTGTCGCTGGCGTAGCTTTCCGCGAACTCGTAGATGGCTGAGGCTCCGTCCCCGGCGGCGGTGATGATCAGCTTGCCGGTCCTCGTGATGCCATCGGTGAACGCCTGATTGATCTGATCTTTTCGGTCCGCTTCCTTGATGCTCGCAAGGTTTCCGGCGTCGACTGCGAAGAAGAGCGATTTGCTGAGGGCATACACCTGCGAGTTGAATGTTCCCGAGCTGGTCGCCATCTTCTCTTTCAGCAACTCCTGTCGATATTCGCTCTGTTCCGCTTCCGTTGCGTCAGGGTGGCGACGCTGCCAGACGGTGAAGGCAGAATCGATTGAGTCAGCGACCTTGGCCGCCCGGACGTCCAGTACGGCCAGGCTGTACTCTCCGTGCGCTTCGATGAAGGTCTTGTATGCCTGAGGGTCTGCTGCCGCCCACGTCATTGCGCTCTTGAGCTCGTCACGGTCGAACATGGCTCCATACGGCTGGTTGCCAGGAAGGTTCGAGTCGCTGTCCGGCAGAGGGTTGACACCTGGCCGCTCTGGAATGCTGCCGTTGGCGACGCGATGCACATCACTCATGTAGGCGGAGAAGATGCGGGTGGCGCTGCCTCGAGCGTCGGGGAGGGCTTCCTGGGCTTTGGGGTCTGCCCAGAAGTGGACGGCCCAGGACGCGATGAGAGCCGACTTGTACCCCCGTGACGTCTCTGGAGACTGGCCGTGGTCACGGAACGTTCTGGTCGCGGCCTCGATCGCCCGGCCGAGTTCCTTGCCGCCGTCGCTCCAGGTGTTCTCTCGCATCAGGAAACTCAAGGGCCTGCGTGCGGGGTCGGTGAAGAAGTCCTGCGTGACCCTAGGATTGTTGGCCAGGGCCGCGGCCAACCCCGGACCGAACCTGACGATCTCCTGTCGCTCGGTGGCTGGCTTCTGCTCATTGTCGAAGACCTTGTTGGCGACCTCGCGTAGGAAGGCGTCGTCGAACTTTCCGTACCGCAGGAGCTCATCGACGATCTCTCCGTTGGCCGGCGTGGCATCGCTTGCGATGAGCTCGTCCACGTAGCCCTTGGGCAGCTTCGAATCGCCGGCGCCTCGCGACGCCGTTCCCAAGGTCACGCTCAAGACCCGCAACAGCCGGTCCACCTCTGGGGACGGTACTGATCCGGATGTACCGGGCCCGTAGGGGTTCCTCCCGTAGAGATCGCGCAAGAGCGCCTTGAGTTCCTTGGGTGGCATCTCCTTGGCGAAGGCGACGGCGAAATAGGGGTCGTGCTGGTATTTCTCCAGCAGTTCCAGGACCTCGTGGCCGAGTGCCTCCTTGCTGCTTGCAGAAACGTCCTTGCCCGCCTGGCGTAGTCGATCGGCGACGGACTTGGCCGCTGCCGCCCCACTCGCCGGCGAGCTGGACACCCACAACGTCTCGTCAGCCCAGACCACTCCCTTGTCGAGCCCGATCTTTTGGGTGGAGATGATGAGGTCTAGGCGCCGCTGCAAGCTGGGCACGTGCTGTGCGGCCTGAAAGCCTATGTCCTTCAGCAGTCCTGGCCCGGACACGGTGGTGCCGATGGAGCTCAGCGCACCTTGAATCTGGGCGTCCGCCTCGGAGAACGACTGCTGTAAGCGCTTGATCTCAGCTATCAGCTGCGTCATGAGTAGGGGGTCAATGCCGATCCGATTAGGAGCAGGGCTCATCGGCGGACCCAATCAGGAGGCGGCAGGTATGGCGGACCCGGCCACTCGAACGGCTCGGTCTGTACGGGCGTGGCTTCGATCGCCGCGAGTGCTCGGCGAAAGACGCCCTTGTAGGCCGCTTCCCAGTCTTGGCAATCCTGGATGAGCCTGTCGGCGGCCTTGCCCTTCATCGCGCCGCTCTCGAGCAGGTTGATGAGCTTGCGCACGTCGTTGGCGTGCTGGTCACGCACTCGCTCGATCGTGCGCCGGGCGGCATTGATCTGTTCCTGCGTTGCCATCAACCCGAGGATCCTTCGGAACCGTTGAGGCTACTGTTTCTGGCTCATGTGACGATATGAGGCAAATGAGGCTCCGTCGAGGGAGCTTGCTGAACTGGCATGGGCGCCCGGAGAGCGGTCCGAGGGGTAGCTTGCCCAAGAATTGCTACCTCGACGTCGCGGAGGACTCTGAAGCCTCCTCTCGCCCCTTCCGCGGCATACAGATCACCTCAGCTGCTCTCACCTCAGCTAGGTAGCACCGCGGTGGCCTCCACGGAACAGGATGGAGTTGCTCCGGTTCAGTAGACGCATCAGAGCTTTCGACTACGCGGCAGCATAGTCGAGGTTTTGGGCGTTTTTGTGCGCCAGGCGGCCACACCAAGGCCTTCACGAAGTCGGAGTAGTTTTGGCGCTCAGGTCACGGTCTTGCCCAGCAGCGTTCCTGAGGGCCTCCATCCCCGTAGGTGATTACGCAGCAGATGTCTCGGTTTTCTGGCAGTGGTGTGACGGCGGTGACAAGTTGGAGCGTGCTGTGAGACGGCACGCGCGGCGAGCCTGTAGGCGGCTTCGGCGCTGATGCAGATGACAGTGTCCCTCCCCGCGCCATGGGTTCAGCTCGTCAGAATCGGCCTAGACGTGCGCGGACTCCCTTGCCAGGGTCTCATTGTGCGGTCTTTGCATCGAATCGACGTGAGAAACGTGATGTCCTGTAGGAAAGTCGATCGAGCGTAGTTTGGCTCACGGCGCAGAAAGAGATCAGCATGTCGATCTGCATTCGATTCGATGGCAGCGGTTCCGAGCAGGAGCTGCGCTCCCTCCGCGGGTGGTTGATGGACGACCCTGAGGTACGCAGGCATACGAAGATTCGACTGGGGGGTGCTCCCGTCGAAGACGGGGAGATGGGTTCGGCGCTGGAAGTGATCGAACTCATCACGAACAGTGGCTTCCAGGTGCTCACCTTCGCGCTCGCCTATGTTTCCTGGCGCTCCACCCGCCCGGCCAAGCCATCCATCACGATTGAGTACAACGGCGCGAAGATCGTTCTAGAAGAAGGCGATCCTGAGACGGTCGAGAAAATCGTCCGTATGCTCGAACCAGACCAATCATGAGCAGGGTTCCAGATCCCCTCCTATCTCGGGCCGTGCTGATCGGGACGGCGCGCTACGATTCCCTTCCCGCTCTGGCCTCGGTCGAGGACAACCTGTTGTCCCTCGCGGAGGTGCTGACCGCGAGTGAGGTCTGGGGCCTTCCCGGCGAGCATGTAGCGATCGTGCCGGATCCGGTGACGAGTGCAGACATGCTGGATCCGGTCGTGCGTGCTGCGGATGAGGCCACCGACACCTTGGTCCTCTACTACGCCGGTCACGGCCTGATCGATCACGTGCGTGGGGACCTGCACCTGGCCTTGATGGGGTCCGATTCTCAGCGCATGTACACCGCGGTGCCCTATGGCCACATTCGAGACGCGCTGCTGGGTAGTCGCGCGGCCCGCCGCATCGTCATCCTGGATTGCTGTTACAGCGGGCGGGCCTTGGGAACGATGGCTGATCCCATCACCGCCGCCGTCGACGAGGCCAGCACCGAGGGCACCTACGTCCTGGCCGCAACGGCAGAGAATCAGAAGGCGCTGGCGCCCGCGGGTGAGCCACACACGGCTTTCACCGCCGAACTACTACGAATCTGCCAGGACGGGCTTGACGGGCGAGGCCCGCTGCTGGACCTGGATACCATCTACAACCACGTCCGCGCCGTCATGCGCGGCAAGGGGCGCCCGTTACCGCAAAAACGCGATCGCAATACCGCAGGGCAACTGACTCTGATCCGGAACAGGGCTTACCAGCCGCTCAGCAGGCCTGCTCCTTCGCAGCCGCCACCTCCGGCCACCTCGGCGCAGCACAGGGCGGGTTCATCGAGCCTGCCTTCGGTGAGGCCGAAGGCAGGACCGAGCGTATCTCCGGCCGCGAACGCCGTGGCTCTGGAGCGCGAATTTCATGTCGCCATGGTGGACCTCTACAAGAGAGCCAAAAAGGAGGCAGGATATTCTGCAACCTACTTCCTCAAAATGGTCTCTGAGCGTGGCGGGCTCGCCAGCGCACGACAATTGTTGAGCGCGACCAGCGTTTCCGATGGATTCACCGCGCTATGGGAGCGCAACCGTCTTGACCTCAGTGTCGAAGCCGTCGTCCTGCACAGCAGGTTCGCATCACTGTTCACCGACGACGAGCGAGAACAGGCCCGGTTGCGTCTCAAAGAATACGGCTACGTGCCCCCTGATCCGCCGGCGAGCGAAGCCGCCATGAAATCCCAGATGGTACAGGAGCGCGACTTTGATGCCAGCCATCATCGGGGAGGCTCGCGGGCCGGCCAGGCGAAGTGTTCCTGGCACGGAAAGACATGCGACGAGGATGTCGTCGCCAGCGTCCTGGTGCGTGATCAGGGCGGAGAAGTCTGGCACGCTGTATGCCAGCGCGCTCTCGACGCGCTCCGCGCCGGCCGGCCTGGCGAGGCTACTGTCCAACCGGACGAACTCTGAAGGGCGTCAAACTGAGCTTCCAGGCCCTGGCATGCCTCATGCTTGCGCCCTGTTGATGATCTGGCCTGCTGATACTCGAGAGTCAGCCCGCCGAGAACGTGACGACGCTCGATCCGGTCCATCGGCAGTGGATCCATGTCGAAGTCGTCGTCGGTGGGAACTCGGAGATCGAGTGAGCGGTGCGGGCGGTGCTAATTGTGATGGTCGGCCTACTCGTCCAGCACGGTATAGAGATGCTGGCCGCCGAAGACGAGTAGTCGGCCGGTGCACTCCGTGGGGCCGTGCGGTGTTTACCCATCGCTCGGCGAACGCGTCTGCCCAAGGCGCCGAGGCGGGATATGCAGAACGTGAATGACGTCGCCTGCGATGACCTCATCAAGATGTCGGTGAATTTGTGTCCTGATCCTGAATCAGAAAACGGAACGCACCGGCCCGATTCTTCAGATGGGTGAGCATGTCACCGGGCTTGTTTCAATATTCACCTTTCATCCGGGACAAGCGAGCTTTCTTCTGCCAGAGCTTTCAAGGATTCGGTTACGATGCCTCGAATTCGCATCCGAATTTGATGCTCGTCAAGAGCCAGGAAAGAAGTGAACGGGATGAGGCGGCAAACCCGCTTAGTCACATCGCGGACGATGATGCGGCGCGTAAGATCTGATACGGTGATTCGGGAGTCAGCGAGCTCTGCGACGAGAGCACGAGCCAGCGGCGGGGTACCACCGATGCTGCGGCGTTCGAAAACCTGATTGAGATCGGCTTCGGACAGCATGTCAAGCAGCGTATAGTCACGCCCGTCACCAGCTGGAACACCAAGGGCGTACGCTTGCCACCACAACCGACCAAGCGTATGCCGGACCAGGCCGCGGCCGATCCAACGCTGTTCGTTGTACTTAGGTTGCCAGCGCCACATGACAACGTCGGGCACCAGACGGATCGCCATGTAAGTCCACACCTCGGGTGCGGCGGCCTCGGCGGGAGCCATGTCGGTGTCCTCGAACACGACGGTGGCTAAGGCGCGATCGAAGGCTCCGAGTGTGAACTTGTCGACGTGATCGGGGTAGCCGTGAACCTTGGCGCATTGGCGAATCGCACGAGCGACCGCCTCGAGGTGTTCTCGGCGAGCGGGGATGCCACCGGTCGGCGCATAAATGAGCGGGTGGTCGAGCCGCGTATCATGGGCAAGCGTGCCTACATTCTGGAGCTGGATCCGGTTGAGTAGAATCCGGCCCTCGGCATCAGACAGTCGGGGGTACAGCGTCGTCATCGTGATGTGCTCGCATCCGTCTTAGTGCGCCCTGTAGCTGAGAGTGAAATCGCCCAGGGTCGTTGTCGCGCATCGCAGCCAAGGCTGCCGGGGAATCATGCGGGAACAACATCGACAGCAGCGCAGCAAGGCTTGCACCAATACTGTCAACATCGTTGACATAGTCATACAAGGTCTCACGCCACTCTGGTTTTAGCGCTACTTCGACTAGCCGGCTGGTCAGGTCCGCTTCCAGCCAGGCAAGGAGTCGCCGCTGTACCGGTGTCGGTGCAGCTGCCTTCTTCGCAGCGTTGATGATTTCCGTGTCCGCGCTGTTGAGGTAGAGCTGTACTGCGGCCATCGCCGGTTCGGACAGATTCGTGGGCAACTCGACGTGCCAGCGCGCATCAGGATGGAAGCCGGCCTCTGCAAAGTCCACCACGTATGTGGGCAGTCGGCCTGCAGTGCCCTGCAACTCGACGTGGACGATGTCTTCGTACAGGACGTCACCAGCGTGTTGCGCGAGGAAGGGCTCTGCAGCAGGGGTGTCCTCGCCGAGGACCAGGCGGGTGGTGAGAATTAGCGCGCCGCCGAGCAACGCTCCGGGGATGTCTGCAGTCACAGCGACCTTGGTGCTGTCAGGCACTGGGATGCGGCAGGCGCGGTCGGATATCTGTGCAGCGGCCGCGGTCCATTCCACGACGAGCAGCAGCGGAGTGGTGCCAGGTAGCGTCGCTTCCTGTAGGGCTCGTATCGTGTCGACCTGGATCTCGCGGGTTAAGTGAAGGTCGGTGTTGTAGTCCCAGTCGGGCAGGAATGTCGGCAGCGGGATGTTGCCGGTGTCCTGGTGCAGCTGCCAGGGACGGGCGTTGACGACGTCTGCATGGGGCAACAGGAACGGGGGGACGCCGCGGTTCATACACCATCGACCTCGGCGGAAAGGAGCCGCACCTTCGCTGCGGCGCCGCTCGCCGGGCGAATGACCGCAGTCCAGTCTCGTTGGTCGGCCGGGCTCACGGTGACAGTATCACCGGGAACGATCCGACCTGTCCCGTCGCGTAGTTCCAAGACGGCTGGAACGTCCGCGCCAGCCGGCGGTTCGTTCTCGCTGCCGACATCCAGGGCAACGGCTGTCACGACCTGGACGGTGATGGAGCGCGAGGCGGGATATACCTGGAACCTGGTGACGATACGTGAGGTGCCGTCCATGCGTACCATCCGGGGTGCCTCGGTGATTCGCGCCGCCGCGGGAGCTCCGCCAGGGCCGGGCTGGAACGTGCCCCCACCGCCGTCGGCCCCTGGGCCGCTCGCCGTGGGAATCAGTCCGGCCAGACGATTGGATAGGGCACCAAGCGGTGGCTGAACACCGCCGCTTAGCGACGTGCCATTCTGCTGTTCGGCGTATGCCGCAAGCTCTGCGCGCAGTTCCACCTCAGCCCGGCGGACGATGCTGGCAGCATCTCCAGTTAGTTTTTCTGGCACCCAGGCATCGTGAGTCGGTGGTTCGGCTTCGGCGAAAGCTTGATCGTGTTCGGGATTAGCGAGGAACACAGCGCCGTAGTGCACCATGTCGTCCGTCAGACGGGGCCCTTCCAGGTAGTCAACGATCAGTCGTGGTGCACGCATTCGCGCGCAGTGGTGGGCCGAGCCAGTGAAGGGGGCGGCCAGTGAGGTAGCGGTTGCATGGATCGGTGCAATACCAGTGCGGGCGGCAAAGCGGCCAAGCACAGTGGCGGGGCGTTTCCGGCGGATGATCGTCGGGGCGTCGTCCAAGGCTCGGTAGGCGTCGACGAATGGTCTGATGTACGGCTCCGCTTCCGGGCGCGGTATAGGAATGTTCACATCATCGGCGGTGACCTTGCACTGCAGGGGTGTGGCTCCGGCGTCTGTGCGCAGCATGAGCGGCCACAGGTTCCACATCATCGCTGACGCGAGGTATTCGGCGGCCTGACGAACAGTGCGAGGACGTTCGTCATCGTCGTCTCCGCCCATGCTGACCGTTCCTAGGAGTGCGCCCACGATTGCGATGTCGGTGCCCGTTTCATCTGGGTGCATCGGCGGCAGATTGAGGCTGGTGGCAATATTCTCCGCTTCGATGTCCAGTATTGGGTCGGGGACTTCCTCGGTGATGGAGCCCCACCAATGCCGGCCTGTGTAGATGCGACCGTTGCGTTGGAATCCGGGTCCAAGCGCGGCGGCGATCAGCCGGGTCTGCAAGCGGCCCTGCCAACGGCAGCGGGTGCGGATCAAGATGGTGCCGATGCTACTGGCGTTAAACAGGGCCCCCTTGCCGAAACCATAGGTGCCTCCCCCGAACCGTCGGTCGCGGGGTTCACCGATGTTGCGTAGGAGCTTGACGAAGTCGGCCCCGGGCCCGAGTGCTACGTCAGCACGCAGTGGACCGCCCAACCCTTGAGTGCCGCGGTCACTGATCACTGCTATTACTGGGTCGCCCGCATCGAAGAGTTCTTCAACACCGACGCCAGCGTGTTCTGGCCCAGGGCATAGTAGAGAGCACCAATTCAGTAGGCGCTCAGGCTGCGGCTGAGACAGACTGATGCTGTAACGGACGCCGCCAAGGGCAGGATCAGTTGCGTCCAAGCTGTTCTGGGCGCTCTCACGAACCAGGACGGTCAGCGGGTCCATCCGAGGGGTGCCCAACTGCTTGCGAACGCCTTCGGCTTTGGCTGAGCCGGTGGCGGCTACTGGCTCAGACCACCAGCATGGTTCAGGGCTCAGAATGGAGTTCCTTTCGCAAACAGCGGGGCGAGTGAAGCGGAGTCGAGCGCGGTGGGGAGTAGAAAAGATAGGTCCAGAGTGTAGGATAGGGCGCCGATCTCGTCGGGCAGAGTATCGGCTAGGGACGAAGGCGAGATACGTGGGAATCCATCGCCGACGGCTAGCGCGGCGATTTGCGTGACGGCGAACCGGCGATCGCGGTAGTGCTCGCCATCAGCCTCGCCATAGCCAGCCCGTGCCAGGGCGAGGGAGAACGCTCGGTGATCACCCACCTTCGGCCGAATCCGCTCGACGAGATCGGGTAGGGCGATCCCGTCAAGGTCGGCGACCAGTCGGACTACGACTAAGTGCAGGTCGCCGCCTTCAGGCGGCTCGAGCTGCTCGATGCCGTGGATGCGGACCGTTGATCCGGTCGCGCCGAGGGTTTTGACTTCCAAGTCACCTTCGGCGAGACGGAAGTCGTGAGGTTCGCGGTCGGGGCCGCGCCACACCGACAGGTCATGCGCGCCAGCTGCCGCCAGAATCTGTTCAAGGATGATGAGTTCTCCGAATAGGCCGCGCAGCGCGTCCTCACCGAGCAGGCCTCCGCGGCGTCGCAATAGTTCACGCCACTCGTCCAGCACCTGTTTGCACACGACATCGGGCCGTTCTCCGGTGCCGGAGGCGAGTTGAGCGAGCATGGCGGCGAGGATGTCGTCGAACAGCTCGGACAGATCGGCTCGGTGACAGACGACATCGGCATAGATCCGGTTGTATCCCTCGACGACCAATTCGGATCGTTGGATCCTGACGTAGGCGGCCTGAGAATCCTCGGCAACGGGCGCATCAATGTGAGTGGGGACGAGCAAATGGTGGTCCCCACGTGCGTCGAGGCCTACCAGTACTTCCGCACCGACGCCAACCATGACGCCCATGCCGCTGGTCACCACGCCCGTTGGGGTGCGGCGTGCACGCAACAGAGTCCAACGTCTCCGCAGCTGCTCTTGCCAGGCCCGGTCATCAGCCGTCATGCCGTCTCCGGATCTTGAGTGTCTTCGAGCGCGTCGTTGACCTCGTCATATTCGGAGCTATCGACGCCGCTGGTGTCAACCTGCACGTATTTGTTGCGCACCTTGTCCTCGGCGTTACCCGGGAAGACCAACGCCATGCCGATCACGTGATCGGCGGCGTTGAACGGCACGCGTGTATCGACGTTGGTCGGATCGGGCTGGGAGTCACGGGCGATGGGGTACAGCAGGAGCAGTCCGGTCGTTGCATGCTCGATGCTGGCGTTACGTAGATCGACCAGTGCGCCTTCCGACTTCCCGCGTGCCTCCGGTGCGCTGATGTCCATGTCGATGACCCGGTGCTCCTTGGACATCAGCGTCTTGATGTCAGCCTTGTCTCCACCTGTGTTCTTGATCAATGATCGGTTGATCGTGCCGAGCCGTATCCCGCCGCCGAAGTCGACGACGTGATCTTCATCGATGACTGGAGCACCCATCAGTGCCACGTTCCAGGTCAGCAGGGAGGGGTCGGCGCGTCGGCTCTCCTTGCCGATGTATGCGGTCACCAGGCGCGGATCAAGATCGGGGGAGTCCTCATGAACGCGATAGGTCTGGAGGAAGGTGAGCACATGTGAGACGTCGACGTCCCAGAGGATCACGGTGCCGTCCCTGCGGTCGTCGGCGTTGACTCCGTCGGTGATAGCGGCAGTCACTAGCGTGGTCGCCGCCATACGGTTTGCGTCGAGCCAGGCGGCGTCCTTCTCGCGGAAATACCGCGTCTGCACCCGCCGGCCTCCGTAGGAGGCGTATGCGATGCGGGAGGCCCCCATCTTGGCGGTGACATTGAGGACAGGATGAGTCCTGATCCGTATCCCGACCTCGCGCGGAGACATGTTCTGCTCTTCATAGCGGGCGATGTCCAAGCGTATTTCGGCCTCGACGGTCGCCAGGTGCCGGAAGTCCGCTTCCAGTCCTTTAGTCATCCAGATGCGTGGCAAGTCCTCGTAGCCGCGCCGGTAGCCGAACCAACGGCCCATCTGCAGCAGGGTGTCGTAGGTGTTGGCCGAGCGGACGAAGAAACTGACGACCAGTCCTTCCAAAGTCAGACCTCGCGAAAGCGTGTTGCCGCCGACTGCGACGGCGACCACCGGGCGTGTACCTGAGTAGTCGAGTCTGTCGCGGCTACGGAAGTTGTCCACGATCACCTTCACGTCATCGAGGACTTCGGGTAGGTGGCTTGCCAACTCATCGAAGGACACCGGGGTCAGACCGTCGAACAGCGACGCCGGCACCCGCTTGGTCTCCTTTTCCCACAAGGCCTTCAGCTCAGCCAGCGTGTCGGGGTCCTGACGATCGACTGCACCGGAAAGATCCCCCAGGAAACCACGTAGAGGCTTGCGGTAAGCGTCGTGGATGACAGTCTTCATGCCGGTGTGCACGAGCATTGTGGAATGACTGTCGTCTCCGCGGTGCCGTCGAGCTGCGGTGGCGAGAATAAAATAGCGCAGGGAATCCGCGAGCTCGTCGGTGATAGTCGGGACGAACCCGTTCTCTGATCCCCTTCCCACCGGACGGATCTTCGCGACGGTGCTGTCGGGAACGACGCGCACCATGTCATAGCCGTCGAGCTGTGGGCCTGCGTATTCGCCTTCGATCGCGTCCCGTCCGAATATCCTCTCGGCGCCGAAATAACCGTCGGGTTCGGGCAGATTGAGGATGAACGTCTCAGGATACAGCTCGTCGGGGACGGATGGATCGATGAGGACATTGGCGAACGGGGTGGCGGTGTAGCCGATGTAGGCGCGACGCGAAAACAGTCTGAGTAGCGATCGTATCTGAGGGTTGATCTTTGCGGTCGCGACGCTCGCCTGATCTGCCTCATCATCAATGATCAGTGCTGGGACATTGGCGAGCGCTCCGTCATTCGCCGCTCTGGTAAGCCAACTTAAGAGTCTGGCGAGGACGTCCTTTTGCTTCTTTGCGACAATCAGAATAGTGCGATCACCCCCCTGATGAGCGGCAAATGTTGCCGAGGGCCGGTAGAAGTCCTTGGTCGCATCCGTCAATGGGAACCAAGCTCCGTCGCCGGCGGTGTCGATGAGCTGCGCCTGTAGTCGCTCCTGAGTCTGCCGGCGCAAACCGTTGTGAATGCCGGACAGTACGATGACTAACTTGTATCCGATATCGGCGGCCTTGGCTGCGACTCCGGTAAAGCTGGTAGTTTTGCCCGACTGTACATATCCGACTACGAGGCCTTTTGTCAGATATTCTGAGGTGTCCGGGCTGTGAGTATTGGCGATGATCTTCGATGTCGACTGGTCCAGTTTTTCCAGCGCTTCGCCTGACAGCTTTGTCAATGACCTGCGGAAAGCGGGCCATCGCTTGTGATGGGGAAGCGGTCCAGGATACCAAGGCTTCAGGCCGGGAGCGGAGAGTATCTTGGGCGGATAGCCGATCTTCACACCCTCGACAAGCCGCTGATATTCCGCGACCCACTCGTCAATTTGTTCCGGGAAATTTCTTTGAAACCTTTCCCGGGCGCGGTCGAGTCCGTAGCGCTCGGCCCAGTCGATGAAGACCGCCGCAAAGTCATCCATGTGTGGATGCTAGCAGTATTTACTGATAATCAGGAAGCCGTCGCGCCGTCTCAAGTGGCTTGCCGGGAGGCCGAGGAGAGGCATTGATGGCTGGTGATATCCCCGGCCCGGCCGCTTTAGGTGAGCGGTCGGACTAATGGTTGCATGCATCCCAAAGCATTATAAAGGTGACGTAAAGGGCGAACGATTAGAGCAACGGGCCCACGCGTTGGTACAGGCCAATAGGAACGGCATCCACGCCCGCACCCGCATGTCGTCGCGCTGCGGATCGATGGCCTACAGGATGCGGGTGCCAGGCCCGCCAGTTGCGTCGACAGCCGGTACTACATCCGTAGATCTTGATTCATTTGGCCCCGCTGCGGGACGTAGTTGGTCCATCGTCAGTGGGTGACGTGTGCTCTGACCTACGATCGTGTCGTGTCCTGGGATACGGAGTGACCGCGCTGACCACGCACATCGCCGGCCCCCTGTTCACCCGGCCCGAACCGCGCGAGGCCTTCGCCGACCTGGAGCGCGCCCTGCTGGCCGACGTGCCGCGCAAGAATTCTTGGAAGCTGGCCGACCGCATGCAAGAACTTTTATACGGGCCGGATTCAGGTACTTCGGCACGCTGGCTGTTGGTGAGGTTCACCCTTGGTGAGCCAGAGGTCATGTCGACGGTCGCCATGGGCAGCTCACCACCAGGTTCGGCGTTTACGTCGATGACATCGAAGCGAAGAATGAACTGAAGTATTCGGCGCCTGGTCAAGAACTGCTGTTAGGGTTAATTCCGCCATAACTGCGAGCGGAGAATGACTATTCGGCTGTTAGATGCGAGGTGAACGTGGATTGTCTATTCTACGCGAGGGGTGCTGGCTTGCCAATTGTGTGTTTGCTGGGTGGCATCAGTGGCGCGGGCCGAAGAGGGTTCGCCTTGTAAAGGCTACAGTAAGGAAATCCGTGGCAGATATCTGTTCACCACGAATTGCCTCCACGCCCTGCATTTGGCCAGCATCGAGCCTTGGTTCGGTGGCGATCGATGTTCTCGAAGTAGCTCAGAAGTGTGCGGCTGGTCTGCCTGACGCGCGACTGCGGGGAGCGTCGAGCATCACGAACGTACTTCGTAGACGGTTGTGGTCAGTCCTCCCGGCTATGTGATTGTTGGGACAGAATGGGAGTATTTTTCGTATTTGCCAGCACCGAGGTAGCTGGGGCATCATGGCGCCGGTGATGTCAGTGACGCCCCCCACGCGGTTACGGGTCTGTTCTCTGCTGCTGTAGGCACGATGTTGCGGCAATATGACGGTGGAACGAACCGAGAGGGTTTTGTGACGCCGAGGGCGGCGGCAGCCTTTGACGCGAGAGGTATGCGATCGTAATGGCGAAGTGGCAGGACTGGGCGCCGGATGTCGGGCTAATGCAAGAAGTCGAAGAACAGTTCGATCGAGCGATCGCGTCCTACCAGGCAAATCCGAACCTTATCACCGAGCATGCGAACCACGAAGAGTCGATTCGGGTAGGCGGGTACGCCAACCGGACGCTCCTTGAGCTGGTACAGAATGCGGCGGATGCGATGTCCGGTGGGCACTCGGACCATATCGGAGCAGGGCGGGTGGAGATCGTCCTCGACATGCGCTCCGCGACGCTGTACTGCGCAAATGCCGGACGTCCGTTCTCGAAGACCGGCTTGACGTCGATCGCACATGCCCACCTCAGTGGCAAGCGCGGTGACGAGATCGGACGCTTCGGCCTGGGCTTTAAGTCCGTCCTGGCGGTGACTGATACCCCTCAGGTGTACAGCCGATCGGTGTCCTTCGAGTTCAACTCGGACCAGGCAAAGGCGGCGATCAAAGCTGTCCGAGCGCCTGTGACCAGGCTTCCTGTGCTGCGAACCGCCACTCTGATTGACGCTGAGGTGGCGTTCGAGGAAGACCGCGTGCTCGCCGAGCTGGCCGAGTGGGCGACCACGGTTATCAAACTGCCACGAGCTTCAAACTTGGAACGTTTAAATCAGGAGATCCGCAAGTTCCGGTCGGAGTTCCTTCTGTTCGTCACCGAGGTGCGCGAGATACGGCTTCGTGTCATCGGATCCGCGGAGGAGACCTACAGCACGAGCCACATATCCCGAGACCTCGGCGACGGCAGCTTCAGGGTTGAGCGCCCGGATGGGTCCGGCGACGAGTGGGTCGTGGAGCATCGGATGCATTCCCCGTCCTATGAGGCTCGGGCAGAGGTCGGAGAGGCGGTTTCGCGGGATCAGGTCAAGGTCACGGTTGCGATGCCGTCTCGCCAGGCGCGGCTCAAGACCGGCGAATTCTGGTCATACTTCCCCTTGCAGGACGAGACCACTGCCTCGGCGCTGTTCAATGCCCCCTGGAGCGTCAATGACGACCGGACGATGCTGCTCAAGAACACCTACAACCTGGAAATCCTGAAAACTCTCTCCGAGATGTTCGTAGGGATGCTTCCCAAGGTCGCATCGAGTGACGATCCTGCCGCCCACCTTGAGTACATGCCTGCGCGTGGTCGTGAGGCGCTCTCGTTCGGTGACGACATTCTCTCCACACATGTGCCGAGGATCGCGGCACAGCGTGAGCTCGTTCCGGACGCGGCAGGCAGGCTGAGGATCGCTGGAGAGCTTCGCCCCCTCGACTTCACGGTCAGCGGTGTCTCGGAGCAGGACCACAGGCATTGGATCAATTCCCCGAACACGGGTGACGATGTTCCGCATTGGCGCTGCTACGCCATCCAGCAGAGAATCGCTCGTGTGCGGCAGCTCTGTATTATCAGCGTCGCCGAGAAGTTGGAAATCAACGCCCGGGACGAGAAGCGAGCTCTTGAAGCAATGCCGAAACGCGGCATCCTCACATGGCTGCGCGAGTGGGCCGAGGGTACGGATCCCGGTTCGGCAGCGAGAGCCTTCGCCTTTGTCGTCAATCATCCCGTCATCGAGGGCGTACAGACTGCTCGGGTGATCCCGACCACGGATGGGATGTGCGCTCTGAATGACCGGAGCAACGTCTTCCTGAGGCGGGTCGACGACGTCGACATCGAGGGCGCACGGTTCGTTGCCGAAGATTTTCTCGCAATCCCGAAGATCGACGAGAGCCTACGTCGTCAGGGGTTCCGCGACCTGGATCCCCTCGCCATCCTGCGGGCACGTCTCAACAAGCTCTCTGCCGACTCCGATGACGAGGCACTGACCAGGTTCTGGGACGCGGTTCTCAACGTTTCGCCGTCAGAAGCCGTGAGGATGCTGTCGAAGGACACTTCAGGACACATCAAGGTACCGACCTGTGACGGGAAGTGGTCATGGCCCAGCCAGGTCATGGACATAGACGGACTTGGGGAAGAGTTCGGCGGACGCCTGCTGCACCGATCCCGATGCGTCCCGCAGGTGGCTCACGCAGTCGGCGTCGTCCACGGTCCTGTGAAGGAGTACCCCAGCGAGGACGAGGTTTTCTTCGAGGAGTACTGCCGGTGGGTGAGGGACTTCCTCAACACCCGGCGAGGGCCGGGCGAACGGGAGATGGAGCGCATCGAGTTCGTCGAGAACACGGGCCCTGGTCCGTTTTCGGTCCTCATCATGCTGCGGGACGCAGCCGCGTCCGATCAGTTGCGAGAGACATGGACGACGCAGCTACTGGGGTTCGAGGATGAACCCTGGACCGTTGAGGACCTCGATTCTCGTCAGACCTACCGGGTGACCTCACCGCTTCGATGGGCGGTCGACCGAGCAGGAGTGCTTCCCTCGACCAGGGGACGCAGATCTCCGCAGAAGATCGTGTCGGCAACCATGGTCGAGTACGAGGACATGCTTCCGCTATACCGAGGGCCCCGAAACGTCGAGCACAAGCTAAACCTGCCCCGTGAGCTGGCTCAGGTGCCGTCGGACGTGCTACGGGAAGCTCTCGAGGCGGAGATCTTTCCACCACGCGTCAAGGACCACACCTTGACGAAGTTCATCATTGCCGCGAGCAGACTCGCGTTCTCACAAGGACATCCGTCACGGATCCCTGCCCGAATCGGGCAGGGGGTCGAATCACGGCGGCCGGACACGATCTACATCGCGATCAGCGACGAGGAGCAGCGCTTCCTGGCTTCTCGGCAGAAGCCCTATCTCAGGGCGAACAGTGACGAGGTCGCCGCTCTGGTCGAGGTCGTGGGATGCCGTAGGTTCGAGGACAGCTTCTCCTTCTCCATGCTGATCGAAGGGCAGCAGGACGGCGAACGCATCATCGACCTGTACCCCGGACTTCGCTCGACCTACACGGCGGACAAGGTCATGAACGCCACGGTGGCAAGGGCTGTGCACATAGCCAAGCGCGTGACCACCGAGGACGGTGTGGAGGACCAGTCGCTCGACAGGTACCTCGACGGACATGCGTTGATCGTGCGGGCAGAACTCGGCGAGCGAGAAGTCCTGGAGGTCATCAACCAGGCATTCGGCCTGGGGCTGGACAACGCCCAGCTGAGCGAAGTGCTCAAGGCAGGGCTGGACCAGCGTCTCGAGGACCAGCGCCAAGCCGCCAAGGCGGCCCTCACCGACGAGGAGCGTCTGGAGGTGTTCTTCGGGGACGACACCCTCCGGGAGGCGTTGCCCAAGGGCCTCTGGTCGGCACTTGAGAGACAAGGCCTGGTGAACAACGCGACCTCTGTCGCGGAACTCTTTCTCACTGTCTACAGAAGCGATTCGATCCGATTGCTCGCCGACCAGTTCCGCGGCGAGGGATATACGGACGTCCCCACGACGTGGGCCGGCGCAGCGCCGACCATCACGTGGCTTCGGAAGATGGGGTTCGGTGCCGAGTACGCCGGTCAACGGAACGAGCGTCAGGACGACGAGTTCGTCATTCCTGGAGCCGTCAAGCTGAACCCCCTGCACGATTTCCAGCAAGACCTCAGTACCCGCCTGAGGGACGTCCTGATCCTCAAGGAGCCGAACGGCAACTCGCTCAAGGCCATGGTCGAGCTCCCTACCGGTGCAGGGAAGACTCGCGTGGCGACAGAGACGGTGCTGCGGCTGTTCATCGACGGTGCCCTGAGCGGACCCGTGCTCTGGATCGCGCAGTCCGCCGAGCTCTGCGAACAGGCAGTGCAGACGTTCAGCATGGTGTGGCGCGGCCTGGCTGACGAACGACCACTGACGATCGGCAGGCTTTGGGAGAGCAATTCCGTGCATGAGCCTGACACGCAGTTCGGTGTCGTCGTCGCCACGGATGCGAAGCTGGTCAAGGTCATCGATCGCCCGGAATATGCGTGGTTGAGCAACGCGTCCGCGGTGATCGTCGACGAGGCTCATCGCGCGGGGAGCTCTACCAGATACACGAAAATCCTCAGATGGCTGGGTGTGGACGGGCGCAGTTGGGAGCGGCCTCTCGTCGGCCTCTCCGCGACGCCGTTCAAGGGTTCCATGGGAAACGACACTCAGACAAAGGAGTTGGTAGCGCGCTTCGGACGCCGCATGATCAAGGCCTTTGAAGGGGGCGAGGCCTACCGGAAACTGTCCCGGATGGGTGTGCTTGCTCGTGTCCGGCATGAGGTGCTTCCAGGGGTCGACGTCGTTCTGAACCCCGGAGAGGAGGCCAACGTCCGGAGTCAGCGCAAGCTCGAACCACAGGTTCTCGATCGCATCGGTCGAGACCAAGCACGTATGGCGGTCCTCGTGGACCACATCATGCAGCAGGATCCGGAATGGCCGATCCTCGTATTCACCCCGAACGTGCTGTCAGCACAGGTGCTCGCGGCGACCCTGCGTTACCGCAAGGTCGAGGCCGCCGCGGTGAGCGGCCAGACCGGTCGACAGGAGCGTCGGGATGTCATCGAGCAGTTCAAGTCGGGAGAGATCCGTGTGCTCGCGAACTGCGACCTGTTGATCCAGGGATTCGACGCTCCTGGTGTCCGTGCTCTTTACATCGCGCGCCCGACGTTCAGCCCGAGCGCCTATATCCAGATGGCCGGTCGTGGTCTTCGCGGTCCGGAGAACGGCGGCAAGGAGGAGTGCCTGATCGTGGACATCGCCGACAACTTCGGTGCGGTCAACGACTTCCTCGGCTATCGGGAGTACGAACAGCTCTGGCGGGAGCACCGCGCATGATTCTTGTTCCGGACCTTGCGGACATCGAGGCGACAGCGACGAGCGGTGCCGAGCGCCGGGTCGCACGTGTGCTGAGTGCGATCGAGGGACCAGAAGGAGCTGTTGCGTTTCACTCGGTGTCGCTCCGTACCCACGGGACCAAGCAACAGGCGGAGGCGGACTTCGTCGTCCTGTGGGAGAACGTCGTCATCCTGGTCGAGGTCAAGGGCGGAGGTGTGAGCAAGCACGACGGCCTCTGGTACACCGTCGACCGGCGTGGCGACTGGAAGAGGCTTCGTGAATCCCCGATGCGGCAGGCCCAGTCGGCCATGCACGCGCTACGAGCGATCTTCAACGAAGAAGGTGTCGGTTGGTATGCAAGCGAGGCAGTCGTCATCACACCTGACATAGACGCCCCTCCTCCGACCGTCGAGTGGAAAGGCAGCCACTGGTGGGCCAAGGAGGAGATGAGCGTCGCTGCCATGACCACAGCCTTCAAGACCGTCATCAACGGAACGAGGACGGTACCGCATGGAGTGAAGATCGCGCGTACCGACCTCTTGCGGGCACGTCTTTTCGGCGAGTTCACCCGGATGCCGGTCGTCGATGCTCAGCGCGGGGCCGTGATCGAGGAGCAGAACCGTGCGACGGACGACCAGGCGCGTGTGCTGTCCGCGCTCTCACGCAACCAGCGCATGATGGTGATCGGAGGCGCCGGTACCGGGAAGTCCCTCGTGCTGGCCGAGGCCGCGAAACAAGAGGCCGGCGAGGGCAGATCCGTTCTGATCACCTTCCACTCGCCGGCGTTGGTCGACTTCTTCTCGCCGCGGATCACAGGCCGTGCGATCGACCTACGTCCCTTCTCCGAACTCGACGGAGAGAAGAAGTACGACGTCGTCCTCGTCGACGAGGCGCAGGACCTCATGAACGCCGACGGGATGGACGCGCTGGACGCCGTCATCAAAGGAGGACGGGCGAAAGGTCGTTGGCGGATGTTCCTCGACCCCAACAACCAGGCACACGTGGACGGCTCCTTCGACCAGGACGTCTACGAACTCGTGTCCGACGAGGCGTTGCTCCTCGACCTCAACCGCAATGTCCGCAACACCAGGGCGATCGTCCACGTCGTCCAGGAGTACCTGGGGGCCGACATCGGAGACCCTGGAATCGTCAATGGTGAGCGAGTGCAGTGGAAATGGGCCGATGCGAAGGCCGACGTAGCGGCCGCGGAGAGCGTTGCACGTCAACTCGTCGACGACGGTGTCCGTCGGGAAAGCATCTGGATCATCAGAGCCACGTCCGACGCCGCTCCTGTTCGGAGCGCCGCAGGGTTCACCGTGACCAGCCCGCGCTTTGCGAAGGGGCTGGAGGCGGAGCACGTGATCGTCTGCGACCTGCCCGAGGCTTATGACGAGCACGGGCTCGCTGGGTTCTACGTCGCCGTCACCAGACCACGGGTCACGCTCCATGTCGTCGCGTCCAAGAACGACAAGCAGCGGCTCCAGGAACTCGTCCGGAAGCAGGTCGGGAAGTGAACCTCACCGAGGCACAGCGTGCCGCACTGCAGCACCTCCGGGACACCTACGTCGGGCCGGACGCGGGACCGGAAGAAGTGACGCGTAACCTCCCGCATCGGCAGTACGCCGTCGGGATGCTGTTCCCTGCCGCTCCGGAGGCCGACGGCCAGGCTCAGACCGAACCCCAGGACGAGATTTCGGCGGATGTACCCGAGGGAGATCTCGAGGAGGACGGGGCGGCTGTTCCGCTGGCCGAGGACTGGCGCCCCTCGTCCGTCGCGATCTCCTTCGTCACCGACGGTGCTTCCGTGGAAGCAAGTCTCTCGTGCGGTACGTACTCACAGGAGACGGTCGAAGGGCCGCCCAAGTGGCGTCGTAGGCCTTTCGCCTCGGGCACGATCTCGCTGGCCAAGGGGCGGCGCCCGGAACTTCTCACAGTGGGCGACGTGCCTGTGGAGATCGGGTCGCGCTGGCGCGACTTCAGAGGCGACTTCCTGGTCACGGTGCACGTCAGGGTGATGTCCGAGTCCACCGGAGACGAGCGTCTCGACATCCCTCAGATGCTCTTTCAGGTAGGGCTGTCCGTCAGTCCGGCCGCGGGCGCGCAGTTCATGGAGTACGACACCACCCGGCTGTCAGGCGGTGATCAGGAGACCGCCGAGCTTCGGCTCAGGTATCGCAACCGCAAGGTCTATGCCGTCGGTCACGGGATGGCCGCAGACTGGGACGTCACGGACGGTCGCTGTACTGCAGTGGTCCTCGAGCCAGTGCCGGCCTTCGTCGTGCCCGCCGTCGAGACCACGGGCTTCCCGGAGAACACCCCCGAAGCGCAGTCCTTGGAACTCGCACATCTCATGAGGATGGATTCGGACCCGGAGCCGGTGCTGCAGTCTCTGGATGCGTTCGCCGATGCGTTCGCCGAGTGGGTGGACGAACAGACGTGGCGGGCCGAAGGATTCGGTGACGAGGCGGAGGTCGCTCGACGAATTGCCGGCCGCTCCCAGGATGCGGTCGAACGGATGCGGGCCGGCGTGGCGCTGCTTCGTGATCCGGCTCAGGGACGTCTTCGGACGGCATTCGCTCTGGGCATGGCGGCGATGCGTCTGCAGATGCGTCAGTCCTCGATCAACCGGGGTGGCCCTGGGGCCGGTTCGAAGGAACCAAGTTGGAGGCCTTTCCAGCTCGGATTCCTGCTCGTCTCGCTCGCCTCCACAGTCGACGAGAAGCATGGCGAGCGTGACCTCGTCGATCTCATCTGGTTCCCGACCGGCGGTGGCAAGACCGAGGCTTACCTGGGCCTTGCAGCGATCGAAATCTTCCATCGGCGACTGGTTCACGGCATGGAGGGTGGTGGCACCGCGGTGATCACCAGGTACACACTTCGGCTCCTCACCTCCCAACAGTTCCAGCGGGCAGCAGCGCTCGTCTGTGCCATGGAGCTGCTCCGTGGCACAGATTCTCGGGTGAAGGGTATGACGCCCTTCACGATCGGCCTGTGGGTGGGGAACGAGGTCACTCCCGGGACCCGCTCGGAGGCGAAAGCAGCGCTGGACCGGCTGCTGAAGGCGGCACGACCCGAAGAGGCCAACCAGTTCCAGGTGGAGAGCTGCCCCTGGTGCCTGGCACCGATGGTGCCCAAGATCAAGAGCACGCAACCGAAGGACTACGGCATGCGTCTGCTCGGCAAGGACGTCGTGCTCCACTGCGTTGACACATCGTGTCGATTCAGCGACGAACTGCCGCTCGCCGTCGTCGACGAGGTCCTGTACGACGATCCGCCCACGATTCTCCTGGCGACCGTTGACAAATTCGCCCGTCTCCAGTTCAAGCCCGCGGCGGGAAGGCTGCTGGGTCTCGGAACCACGTTCAAGCAGCCCTCCATGGTCATCCAGGACGAGCTCCATCTTCTGTCCGGGCCGCTGGGCACCACCGTCGCGGTGTTCGACGCCGTGATCCAGCTCCTGCTGAGCCGGATGGGTACGAGTCCTAAGATCGTTGCCTCCACCGCGACCATCCGCGCTTCGGACGAACAGGTGCAGGGGCTGTACGGGCGCAAGGTCGTGCTCTACCCGCCGTCCGGGCTCGACGACGACCAGACTTTTTTCTCTCGACCTGTCAAGAACGGCGAAGGGCGGCTCTACATCGGGCTCATGCCTCAGTCGGTGTCCCAGCCCTCGGCTGTCATCTCCGCGGTCACCCCGCTCATCGAGATACCCGAGGTCCTCTCCGCCGGTGGCAGAACCGTCGTACCCAAAGACGCCTACTGGACGCTAGTCATGTACCACAACTCGCTCCGGGAACTCGGACGTACCGGAACGCTCGTCGTTGACGACGTACGGGCCCGACTCGAGCCCCGCGCGGAACGTCTGGGCCTGCCCTCGCGAACGGTCAGGGCGGAGCGTGTGCTGGAGCTGACCAGCCGAAGGGGAGCGGAGCAACTCCCGAGCGACCTTCGAGCGCTTCGGGTCCGTGTGGACGAGTCCCCGGATGCAATCGACGTCGTCCTGTCGTCGAACATGCTTTCCGTCGGCATCGACATCCCCAGGCTTGCCCTGATGCTCATGGTCGGGCAGCCGAAGACGACCGCGGAGTACATTCAGGCGACGAGCCGTGTCGGACGTGGCGACACCAACGGCATCGTGGTGACGCTCTTCAGGTCGAGTCGTGCGCGGGACCGGTCGCACTTCGAGACCTTCCGTGCATACCACGAGGCGCTCTACCGCAGCGTCGAACCGACGAGCGTGACTCCCTGGTCGTTGGCATCGCGGGAGCGCTCGCTGGCCGGGGCGCTCGTGGCGCTGGTGCGACAGTCGTTCGTCCCGCTGGCCGACAATGACACAGCAGGACGGTTCGACCTCGATGACATGGCACTCAGTGATGCTGTGTCGAATCTTGTCGACCGCTTCCTCGGATATGTGACTCGGGCCGACGATATCGAGGCGGAGGAGACGCGCCAGGCGATCTGGAGCCTTCTACGCGACTGGGACCGTCGAGCGAGTGCGGCCCGCGAAGCGGACGAGACGCTGGGGTACGAGCGGTCAGCCAAGATCGAAAAAGCGCTGGTGAAGAGGTTCGGACAGCCCGGGGAAGGGTGGCTCGTCGGCGACTCGATGAGGTCGGTCGAACCGAACGTGGCTGTGAACGTCCAGGAACCTCAGGAGGAGGTGCACCGTGGAGAAGATCAAGCATGACCTGCGGTTGTCGGAGACGATCATGCCCTTCGGCGTCGGAGCGATCGTCGACATCCGAGGCGAGTCACTGATCGCGGCGGACACCTCGTGGTGGGACAAGAAGTACGCCCATGAGATCAGCTGTGAGCGACTCCTCGCCAGGCTCGGTGCGGGTGTCCTCAGGCAGCCGCCGACTCATGCCGGCCATGCGGGGAAGGACACACCGGCACTGCTCTACTGGCGCTTTCCCGCCTGGCGGTTCTGCGAGAGGTGCTCAAAGCTTTCCAAGCTGACAGGGAAGAAAAAAGGTAAGTGGAGCAACACCTGTGAGTGCGGAGGGTTCCTCGTCCCGATGCGCTACATCGCGATCTGCGAACAAGGCAGTCACGCCCAAGACGTCCCGTGGTTCAAGTGGGCGCACAGGGGCCACGGGGCGAGCCTCGACGAAGCTGTTCGCTTCTGCAAGGCCTACAAGGAGCTCCGGTTCGAGAGGCAGTCCGGTCAGGGCGAGGGTCTGGCCTCCCTCCGGGTCAAGTGCTACGGATGCGGGCACAGCCGGTCTCTGGCGGAGCTCGTGACGAAGGACGCCCTGCACCGCGACGGCCTCCATTGCGTCGGCCGGCAGCCGTGGGAGCCGGAAAGCTCCGTGAAGAAGCCGTGCAACCACCGTCTTGTCGCGGTTCAGCGGGGGGCGACAGGGAACTACATCGCCGATCGGATCTCCGCGCTCGACATCCCTGAGGAACGTCCTCCATCAGCGGAGGTCGCCGACAAGATCCGTGGTCATATGTTCTTCGGGAAGCTCGTGGCGGACAACGGCGGACCTCAGACGGAGGTGATTGCGGGATGGATAGCCGGCGAGCTGGGCGTGTCTCAAGAGACCGTGCTCGAGGTCGCGGCAGGAGACGAGGCCTCGGCTGACGACGTACTTCTCGACCTCAAGGACGGGGAGTGGGCCGCTTTCTTGAAGAAGCTCGAGGGTGGACGAGACCGTACCGGTGGAGACTTCGTCGTCGACGGATGGAGCCGGGCCACGACCTCGGGACCGGAGAGTCTCGTCAGCCGGATCGCTGGCGTCGGACAGGTGCACCGGGTACGCGAGGTGACTGCCTTGCGGGGCTTCAGGCGCCACAGCGCGGAGGCCGATCTGATCACTGCTGATCTCGGACCGAA
Source organism: Nonomuraea sp. NPDC051941 (assembly GCF_044593615.1). NCBI lineage: Bacteria > Bacillati > Actinomycetota > Actinomycetes > Streptosporangiales > Streptosporangiaceae > Nonomuraea > Nonomuraea sp. NPDC051941. The sequence goes on along the minus strand of NZ_JBIUCF010000002.1, from coordinate 179,724 downwards.
AGGGTTCCCCACCTATCCGGCGATGGAAATGTTCGGCGAGGGAATCTTCCTGAGGTTCGACGAGGACAAACTCTCACAATGGGAGGCGCAGCCGGGCGTCCAGGCGCGGGCCGGCATCCTCCTGAAGCGCCGCGCGGGCACGCCATGGGCGGACCGGCTCGACGTTCCGGAGCCACGCTACATCGCTCTGCACACGTTGTCGCACCTGCTCATCCGCAGGCTGGCGTTCGCCAGCGGATACGCATCAGCGTCGCTGCGGGAACGGATCTATGCGAACTCCGACCGGAAGGACAAGACTGCCGGGATTCTGATCTACACCGCGGCAGGGGATGCTCAGGGCACCCTTGGAGGACTAGCTCGGCTGGGACATCCTGGGAAGCTGATCCCGCTGCTCGTCTCAGCGCTCGACGACGCGGATGTCTGCTCGAACGACCCGGTGTGCATCGAAAGAGACAGGCAAGGTTCGTCCCAACTTAATCTGTCTGCATGCCATGGTTGCTCGCTTGTGAGCGAGACCTCGTGCGAGACCGGCAACAGGCTGCTCGACCGCCAGCTGGTGCTCGGAGGAGGAAACGTCGTCGGGTTTTGGGACGGGGTTCTGGCAGAAGTGCGCCAGACAACCGGTACAGGATGAGAAGCTCCGGCCCCTCACCCATGAACCGTAGCCTCGTCACCGCCAGGCGGTCGGCGGGGGAGCAGAGCCCCATGTGGCAGTCCATGACTGTTCCCGATTAGGGGACGGGGCGGAGCAGTTGAAGTGCCTGGCCTGACCTGCGCAAACGCTTCATGCCACGGTCTCCAACAGACGCAGCGCGGTGCACCTGGAGAGTTTGCGCTGTCGTCAAATGCTAGTGATGTGCTGTCCGGAACCAGCGACGAGCATAGACTGCCTCACGGAGGAGGGCCCGCTCTGATGGGACTACTGACTACGACGCCTGCCGTTAGCCGGCGCATGAGTCGTCAGCGCAGTCGGAACACGCAGGTTGAAGTCTTGCTTCGCAAGGAGCTCCATCGCGCTGGCCTCCGCTTCCGCGTACATCGGCGGCCCGTACCCGGTCTACGCCGTGAGGCGGATGTCGTATTCGGCCCCGCCCGTGTGGCCGTCTTCGTCGATGGGTGTTACTGGCATGGCTGCCCTGAGCATGCGACATGGTCCAAAACGAATGCCGACTTCTGGCGCCAAAAGATCAACCGCAACCGGGAACGTGACCGGGACACCGACCAAAAGCTGATCGATGTTGGCTGGTTGCCCATCCGTGTCTGGGAACACGAGGATCCCGAGGAGGCGGCCAAGAGCATCGTCGTAGTTGTGCGGGAGCGACGGCATCAGTCCGGAGTGTAGCCTTCTCGTAGACCACCGCATGCGAGCCCGTCGCCACTGCTCCAGGAGGGGCGGCCGGGCCACCATCGATCCCACCGTATCCCGCAAGGATAATTACTTGCTGGATCCATACGTCTACGTTGTGCATTGAAGAGTCGGGCACCGGACCGCAAATCGCCCACTGTAGCATTGCGTGGTCGCTTCGCAGCTAAGATCAGCCTATGCACAACACCGGAACCACTGATCCCATCACAGTCGTCGATCTCTTCGCTGGCTGCGGCGGCTTTACGCAGGGGTTCCACGAGTTCCGTCCCCAGGGGGCGGAGAGTCTCGGTCCGGTATTCCGCAGCATCACGGCGGTGGAGCACAACCCCGCTGCAGCCGCCACGTACGCTGCCAACTTCGGCAGCCTCCGCGCCGATCGGGTGGGGCCCGACACGAGGATCCACGTCGGTGACATCGAGAAGTGGGAACCTACCGAAGAGGACCTCCATGCAGACGTGATCATCGGAGGCCCTCCGTGTCAAGGCTTTTCGGCTTTGAATCGGAAGAAGTTCGGGCTGGAACGCAATAGGCTATGGGAGGAATTCGTTCGTATAGTGGCGAGAATCCGGCCGAGAATCTTTGTCATCGAGAATGTCGACCGATTTTTGAAGTCGGATGAATTTCAAGACCTTCTCAAGGTCATCCAGCCGGGAGGGCTGCTGGAGTGTTACCATTTGGTGGCCCCTCCGGGAGTGGACCCGAATGGCTCGCCGCACGAGTGGGCCGACCGATTCCTGCTGAACTCTGCGGACTATGGTGCTGTTCAAGCGCGGCGACGGGCAGTGGTGATCGGCGTGCGCAAGGATGTCTGCGAGGTCGAGGATTTTCGATATCCGACCGCATCGCATGTCCCACCCCCGAAGATGAAAGGAAAAAAGGGCCAGCCCTCCGACCAGCAGCATTTGTTCGACTCCTCGCGACAGGCCGACTACTGGTTGCCCGTTGACAGTGTATTCGCCGAATCGGCGGCCATGAAGGTCCGTGGGACCGAACTTCCCTCACGTCGCGTACGGTTCTCGGAAGCTGACGACTACCTACCAGGTGTTTTCACCACGCGAGAGCTGCACATCGGTCGAAATCCTCAGCCTCTCTCTCGGGCTCGTTATCGTGCGATCCCTCCCGAAGGTAACAGGAACGATCTCTATGGTAAGTGGTACACGCTCGACGAGCGCGGCAGAATTCGAATCTTTGGCGAGCCCAATCCTGAAGGTGTAAGTACTCATGTGGAGTACCTGTCGACAGAGAGCTGGGATAATCACAGGACCGGTACTGGCGATGTCATGGGGCGGCTTCGCCTGGGTGAGCCTTCGGTCACCATCAGGACAGAATTCTTCAAGCCGGAAAAGGGAAGATATCTTCATCCGACCAAGCATCGGCCAATAACGCACTACGAAGCTGCTCGTATACAGGGTTTTCCGGTCGAATTCAGATGGTGCGGGTCAAAGGTTGAGGTCGCAAAGCAGATCGGAAATGCTGTCCCCATCCCGCTTGGTCGGGCCATTGCCGGAGCCATCTACGCCCTCTTGCGGCGTTGATTCCATCACGCCCATGCATTCCGCTATGCGCCACCTGGGACCAGAGGGGGTTGTTGGATCGTCGATGGAGGCGACCAACTCGCATGAACGGCAGCGGTCCGCGTGGTGGCACACGGGCGTGGTGAGCGAAGCCGGCCCGGTCGTTGAGACTACTTGCATGTACTCGACCCGCGGAGGCCTGGTCTCTGACTAGGATGCTGTCGGAAGCGGCGAGACCGCGGCGCGGTCGTTGCCGGTGTAGTGATGGGCCGCCGCTCCCTCAGACGGGCTGCAGGTGCGCTTTCCGTGGACCTGGATTAGCCCTTCAAGCGGGTGGGGTCGGCAGGTCAGTGAGCAGCTCGTCGTCCTCGGCCGTAGTCAGGGACGGTGCTCCCAGTGTTGTCTGCGGTTCGAGTTGGCTCCTGGTGTTCGACGTAGGGCTCTTGGACGAGGTACTGAGCGTCGGGGACACGGCCGAAGACGGAGACGTCGAGACCTGGGGCTGGCATTGCACAGCCGGTCTGCGACCGTTCTGTTTACCAGCCAGCACGTGACAAAATCCTCCAGGACCGATCGAAGGTGGCGTTCGTCGTAGATCAGCATCCGGTCGGTGCATTCGGCCCGGACGGTGCGCACCCAGCGCTCGGCGTAACAGTTGGCTCGGGGCGTCCGCGGCGGCGTCTTCATCACCGTGACACCCTCGCTGGCGAAGACCTCATCAAAGGCGGCGGTGAACTTGGCGTCCCGATCACGGATGAGGAACCGAAACGAGCCAGCCCTCCACCCGAGGTTCACGAGCAGGTTGCGGGCCTGCTGAGCCGTCCACGCGCCGGTGGGATTGGCGGTCACGCCCAGGACGTGCACTCGCCGCGTCGCCACCTCCATCACGAACAACACGTACAGGCGTCTCAAGGAAATCGTGTCAACGTTGAAGAAGTCGCAGGCAAGCAGCCCTTTCGCTTGCAGGCGTAGAAACGTCCGCCAGGAGGTGTCGAGGCTTCGGGGAGCGGGACCGTGTCGGCGTGAACGCAGGATCCGTCGCACGGTCGCTGCACTGACCTGCAAGCCGAGCCGAACCAGTTCACCGTGTACCCGCCGATACCCCCCACCTCGGGTTGTCCCGTACCAGGCGGAGGACCAGATCCCGGATTTCCTTGCTCGTTTCGGGACGACCAGGGCGGTGGGGATAGGTCCACGAGCGTTTGATCAAACGGCGACGCCATGCCAACAAGGTGCCCGGGGTGACCAGCCGATGCTTCCGCAGCAGCGCAGGTAGGAAGCGTGCCAAGGCCGCCGGGAGTGCCCGATCGGCCCAGTCCGGCTTCGGGCGGGCGAGTTGACGCTTCAAGACGGCCACCTCATCACGGAGCACCATGATCTCGACGTCCTTGGACGCCTGACCACGTCCCAACAACACCAGCCAGCCGAACACCCGGACCATGATCAGATACAGCAGACGAACCGACCCGAGCCGCGATCTTGCCCATACCGCTACTGAAGGTCAAAACCGCAGATCAAGCACCTGCGATGGGTTATGAACCGGTACAGGTGAGCGGCACGATTCGGAACGAGTCGTCGATCCTGGGTGTCTCAAATAGTGCAGAGACCGCTTCGTGCCGTGGAGACCCACCAGCTGACGTGGGCCGCTTCACTCAAGGTCCTGCCACCTCCATGAGGCGGCGGGGTCTCCTCCCGGTTCGCGTCCGAACATGAACACCTTCTCCTGGTTACCGTGAAGGGTGTGCCGGAAGTGCCCTGCGGCGCAGAGCCGGTCGACCAGGATGGCCACCAGCCTAGTTTCTTTGAGCTCGCGAAGGGCTCTCAACAGCCGGGCCGCGGCATCCGGGGCGTCGACAGCGGCCTGTTTCGCGGCACGCTCCGCCACGGTATGCAGATGCCCGCGGGCGCCGAGACGATGCAATTCGATCATCATGCGGAGTGCGGTCTCCGGGTCGTCGACGGCGGCCTCGATGTCTTCGATCTCCTCCAGGCTCTGCAGCAGTTCGGCTCCGCTGTTGGAAGAGACGAACGTGGTGGGTGCGGCAGGAGCGCGGAGCAGCGGTGTCGCCGCGACGTGCGGCCCGTCCAGGGGCGCGGCGACGCGGGCCGCCAATCGGGTAGCCTGCTCGTGTGCCCCCATGTTCTGCAGTTTCTTCAAAAGCCTGGACACGGCGCTCATCGTGTCCAGACACGTTTGTCCCGCTGGGTCGCGGGCCAGCAGCACCCTGATCGGTTCATCTGCTCCGAGCTCGAGGAGGCTCTCCAGCAGGTTTGTCACGGCCTCCGGGTCGTGGATGTGGCTTTTCTGCGGCGGCGCGGCCGGCCAGCATGATGGCGTGCTCGTGGGCGCCCATGCGGCGCAGCTGTACCACAAGCCTGGCCGCGGCGGACGGATCGTGCACGGCGATGCTGCTGGAGGCACAGGCCGCCAGCGTGCGGGCGTGCTCGTGCTCGCCGATCCCGACCAGTGTGCTCGGCAGCTCGGCCACGGCGCCGGGGTCATCGAGACAGGCCTGTGCTGCCAGGTCGCGGGCCAGCAGTATCTTGATCTGTTCGTCCGCCCCGAAGTCGTACAGCATGCTCAGCAGCTCGGCTACACGCCCAGCCTGGTCCAGGGGGACGTCGGCGGCGGCGCGGGCAGCCAGCACAGCGGTATGCCGATCGATCGGCCCGAGGTCTCGCGGGAGGGCCAGCAGGTCGGTGTGCTCGTCGAACTCCAGGTTCCGCAGTGCGTACAGCAGATCCTCCACGGCGCGCGGGTCGTCAAGGGCCGCGCGTGCGGCGGGGTCGCGCCTGAGCAGCGCGGCGAGCTGCACCTCCGCGCCAGCCTCGCGCAGCCCTGTCAGCAGGACGGCCACGCGGGAGGGCTCATCCAGCGGTACCTGCGCGACGGCCCGGCTGGCCAGCACCGCCAACGGCGCATCAGCCTCAAGGTTGCGAAGGCCTCGCAACAAGTCGGCCACGGCGCGCTCCTCATCGAGCGGAGAGTCCGCCGCGGCCCGGTCGGCCAGCGCCGTGAAGTGTTGCTCGGCCCCCACCTCCTGCAGGGTTTCCAGCAAGCCCGCCGTCGCGTACAGGTGATCGAGGGCGACTCCCGCTACGGCGCGGCCCGCCAGCCTGGTGACCTGATCGCGCGCCCCGACCGCGTGCAGCATAATCAGCAGGCTGGTGACGGGGGCGGCGTAGTCCAGGGTGGCCTGTCCGGCAGGGTCGCGCGCCAGCAGCGTGGCGATCGCCCCCCACGCTCCTGCCATCCGCAGGCTCTCCAGCAGATCGCTGACGGCATCGGGGTCGTCGAGGGTCGCATAGGTGGCTGCCCAGTCGGCGGCCTGCAGACCGGTGTCGGGCAGGGTGTCTATGTGCTGGACGAGGTCGGCGGCGGCGCGGGCGTCGCCGTGCTGGGTGGCGTTCTTCCACAGCTGGGCCGCATGACGATACAGGCCGCGAGCCTGCGCCGCACGGCCGAGAGAGGCGAGATCGCCAGGAAGGGCATGCCGGGCGGCTACGGACCACAGGTCTTCGGGCGGCCACCGGTCGGCGCGTTGGCGGCTGCCGTCCTGCTCGAGGTAGTCGAACAGCCGATACAGCGATCCACTGGGCGTCCCGGCAGGTGGGACGACTGCGTCACGATCGTTCCGGTCAGATCGGCCGGCGCGGTGATGCCGGGGTCGGGCCGGCAGGGGGGCGAGGATGCCGGAGATCCCTCTGCAGGGCCGGGTCAGGTAGTCGACGGCCTCGCTCTGCCAGCGCGTGCCGTGCAGCTGCTCCCAGGCGCTCTCGGACAGATAGCCCGGAGCCGCCTCGGTCAGAAACTCTCGTGGCAGGCCCGGCCCGCAGCCGAGCCGGCGGGCGTCGATCGCGGCAGCGATCATTGCCGCGGCGGCAGGTGGCGCATTGCGGTAGCGGCTCATCAAGACGGGCACCCCGGCCAGGTATTGCGTGATGTGGCCAGCGCGGGCGTATCTAGCCGCCTCGGCAAGGCGAGGATCATGGCTCGCCTGGCCGATGAGCACATCGCGATCGGCGTCGGTGAACGCGGTGGGGACCGGGATGTCTCTTCCGATGAGAAGCTGCCGGGCATGAGCGTGCCGGTCGGGCTGTGCTGGGCTGGTCAGGACGTCCCAGCGTTCGGGCCACAGCGTGGCCAGCACCAGCACCGGTGCTCGCTGCGGGTCGCGTAACAGTTCTCGCAGTTCGGCCGCGACCTGCTCGCCGCGTGTGTGCTCGTCTCCCGTCTGGTCCTGCAGGTAGAACTGGGCCTCGTTCAGCCACACGACGGTGTGGGGAGCGATGCGGGGAAGGCCGGTCAGGGCGGCCTCGGGGCGAGCAGGGGCGAGTGGATGCCACAGCCGCCACGGCTGGTCCTGCTCGCGCAGCAAGTTCAGGGCCTCCCAGCAGGCGCGGGTCTTACCGGTGGAGGACCCGCCGACCAGCACCGCGATCTGGCTGATCCCGGCGACGGCCTGCTCGGTCACGGCTCGCAGTGCCTGGTCGTGCGCGCGGGGGACGTAGGGGGGAAGATGCGGCAGCACGGCGTTGGGGACGTCGATGGCGCGGTGGACCTCCAGGGAGAAGGGGTCGATCACGTTCTGCAGGGGCCATCCCACTGCTACCCCCGCTCTAGCCCTCGCCAGCGAGGGCTTGGAAGCGCGTAGGTCGGCTTGCAGACGTTTGTCCCAATCCCGCTGCGTGGGGGAAGTCTCGCCCGCCCAGTGGGCAAGCACATCACCGACCCGCGCCAGCTGGTCCACATCACGAGGCAGAGACTTTCCAGTCACCCAGGAGTTGATGGTCTGCTTGGGCACATCGGATTTCTCGGCCAGGCGTTTTTGGGTTCTAGGGGCGAGGTGGGCTGCCTGATCCCACAGCCGGGCCAGCTCGGCCAGGACCTGTGAGGACGTATGGGGGCCGGTCACGGGACGAAACGGCGATCCCAACACACACTCCTCGCGCTCATTGTGGATCCGGCTCGGACGAGGCCGGATCTCGGCCTGTAGCAGGAGCCTAACCACCGGGAGCACCGCCGGATCCGCAATCGGTCGTATCCTGCCGATCCAGCGTCCTTAATCGACATCAGGCCGTCGTGATCGACCACGCGGCCGCTGTCCCTGTCGATGCCAGAAAGGAACCGCTGCTATGCGGGTCTCTCGCTCCACGCTCCGCCGTCTTCGTAAGGCCGTCGTCTTCGCTGCTGCCCGCGGCGCGGCCGCAGCTGCCGGCTCGGCCCTTGTCGGTGTCGTCATCTGGTGGATCACTCACCACAGCTGATCACTGGCCTCTCCCCGCGAAAGGCGGCGCCAGACCTGACCTCCGCCCACCGGTCCAGGTTGGATGGTCGCCGGCCGCACTGCGGTAAGGCTGCTGGCGGCACTGCTGCTGGCCTTTCACGGGTCGGCTCGTGAGACGCTGTCCTCCAGCTCATATAGCTGGTAGGAGCCGGGCACGTTGATCGCGTGCCCGGCCCCGGTGACGTTGCACGGGACCTCACCGACTTGCGCGGTCGGCTCCCATGCGTTGGCGCGAAGATCCAGTGTGCGTTGCCCACGTCAGAGTGACCGGCTCGATGTACAGGCCGTATGGTCCGTCCAGGTAGAGGCTCATCGCGTTGCCGGCCTGCACCCCTGGTCTACAGGCGCCGCCCCGTCCAGGCGGGTCCAGGCCGTCGTCTTCGCCGCCGCTACCGGCATGCTCCAACTCGCCTGGACCGAGTGCGCCCTGGCCGCCCTGCACGCCACCGGGCTCACCGAAGCCGACAAGGCCGAGATCGTGCTGCTCATCGCCACCTACATGCACGCCACCGCGCGGCTGGCCGCCGAGCTGGGCCAGAGCGCCCGCAGAGAGTCGATCGCCGCCTACAGCACACTGCTCGGTGAGCTAGTGGACGGCACGTCGCGGCGCCGGCCCCAAACGCGCCCGTTTCAGGACTCGGCGGATCGTCGCACCGCTGACTCGGTGACCCAGGTGCCGCAGTGCGCCTCGGATACGTTCGTAACCCCAGCGCGGATTCTCCCGCGCCATCTGCTGGATCAACGCCACGACCGCCGGATCGGTTGCAGGCCGTCCCATCCCTCGGTTCGGGTAGGTCCAGTGACGCGCGACCAGACGCCGGTGCCAGCGCAGCAGCGTCCCGGGCGTCACCAGTCGGTGTGCCCGCAGCATCTCCGGCAGTCCGCGGGCCAGCGCGGACAGCACCGCTCGATCCGCCCACGACAGTCTCGGACGGCCAACTTGACGGCGCAGCACGGCGACCTCGTGCCGCAGCACGAGGATCTCCATGTTCTTGGTCGCGTCGCTACCAGTCAGCACCGTCAGCCAGCCCACGATGCGGCAGAAGATCAGATAGAAGAGACGGAGCGCCACGAACTCGAGCATGCCCGACCCAGGCCACCGCTCCGATCTGGAAGCCAAGACAAACCCGCAGTTCACGGCCGTGAACGGAGTATTGACACCCTTCACGTTCGCCGAAGACCCGTCGTCGCAGGTGTGATGAACGAATACGACCACGCCGCTTAACTGCAGCTCAGCTGACGTAACCCAATATTCGACCGGTACACCCTCGCTATACCGAGGTCTCACTCCTTGATCAATAAGGTGCTTAATATGTGCACTCGCAGTTGAGATTCTTATGTTCTTTCTGGCAATGGGTTGCCCAGCGATCTATGCCTATGGTACGGAATATTGCTTCCGACATTGCGTATGCGTGGCAGGCCTCGTCTCTGTGCTTCTGCTCCTTGGCAAGTTGGGCCATAGAAAAAAACACGCTGGCGACCCCGAGTGGGTTGCCGATCTCCTCATACAGGGCGCGGGCTCGCTTAAAGGCACTTCCGGCCTGTTCATACTCTCCGAGTGCTTCGGCGATATTGCCCAAACCGTGCGCTGTATTGGCATGACCGAGGCGGTCGCCGATCTCCTTGTATAAAGTCTGGGCCTGCCGAAAGGCGTTTCCGGCCTTATCGTACTTCTCCTGCATCCGCGCCACCTCCGCCAACCCGTGCCTCGCGTGGGCTTGGCCGAGCCTGTCGTTAGTTTTGTTGTACAGCGTGTGCGCCTGCAGGTAGATGTCTTCAGCTTGGTCGAGCTTTCCTCGCATGCGCGCGAGTTCGCCAAGACCGAGCATCGTGTGGGCTTGGCCGATTTGGTCTCCAATGTCGCTGTATACCGTGTAGGTCTGCAGGTAGATGTCTTCAGCTTGGTCAAACTTTCCTCGCATGCGCGCGAGCCCGCCTATGCTGAGCATCGTGTGGGCTTGGCCGAGTCGATGGCCGGCCTTCTTGAACAAGGTGTCGGCTTGTCGCAGTGAGTTCTCTGCATCTCCATACTCCCCTCGTATCAGTGCCACCTCGCCCGAGCCTTTTAGCGCGTATGCCTGGCCAAGCTGGCTGCCGATGTCTTCGTAGAGAGTGTATGCCTGCCAATAGAAATCCTGGGCCTGGTTCAATTCCCCCTGCATGCGCTTGGCCTCACCTAAGCTGGAAAGTGCATTGGCTTGGCCAAGTCGGCTCTCAATCTGCCGATATGCGGTGTGAATTTGTTGAAAAACGCCCTCGGCCAGTTCGTACTGGCGACGCATAAGCGCGATCTCGCCCATGGCGAGAATCACATCTGACTTATGCGGCTCGTTGCCGAAGAAACTGTAGAAAAAGTGGGCTTCCAAATAGAGTTTTTCGGCCTGCTCGTGCTTGCCCAGCAGTCGCGAGACGTCGCCTAGCCCCTTCAGTATATCGATGTGGCCTAATGGGCTGTCTACCATCGCCTCAAAAAGTGTCTGGGCTTGCAGGTAGCGGCCATTCAGGCATAGCCACGACGTGACCTTCTCTCCGAGGGGCAAAGCGGCTGGCCTGTTGTGGGCCACTGCGATTGCAGTGGCGGTACAGAGTTCGCTCGTGGCTGCCGTCAGCCAAGAATGAGCATATGTAGGCGAGTCGAAGACCGGATTGTCGTGGCCGGGCCGTATGAGTGTGCTGGTTGCAGCGTCTACTAGATGTCGTAGACCCTCATAAAGACGGTCTCGTCCTGCGGCTTGAATCTCTGTCTGATCCTCAGCATCAGCCTGCTGACGCGCGTATTCGAGGAAGACATCATGGAAGCTGTAGCGGCCCTCCGGCAGGCGTATGAGTAAAGCCTGATCGGCCAAGTCGTTCAGGCGCAGCGCGGCCACCGGCCTGGACATCTCGGCCATAACTGCGATGGACCGGGCGTCAAAGTCAGGGCCGGGGTGCCAAGCACAGCAGCGCAGCACCCGCCGCTGCTCGTGGTCTACCGCGCCATAGGAGATAGCGAACGCGGCCTGCACTGCCCGATTGATTTTAGTCGTGTGACGGAACCTTCCTTCTCCCTCCCGCATTGCCCCCATCAGCGCCTCCAGAACCAAAGCAGGGTCCTGGTGGACCAGCAGTCGTCCCAGGGGAACGAGTGTCAGCGGCAACCCGCCGCACAGCCGCGCTAGTTGCTTCAAAGTGCTGTCGACGGTCAGCGGACGGTCAGCGCGCAGCCGCAGCAAATCAACGGCTTTCGACTCCTCCAGGACATCTAGCAAAAGGCGGTCGGCCTGGTCCAGGTCGTCCAGACTAGAGCGGCTCGTGATCAAGGTGAGGCAGTGCGGCGCATCGTGCGGTAGCAGCGGCAATACCTGCTCGACGTCGCGAACATTGTCGAGCAGAAGCAGCACACGTTGCCCGGCCAACCAGCCCCGCCACATCCTGGCTCTCCCATCGAGGCTGTCGGGGACACTCGTCACTTCGAAGCCGGCCCAGACAAGTAACTCGGCCAGCACATCTCGTGGGTCAGCAGGGTTGTTTCCGGGGGTAAACCCATACAGGTCCACCTCCACAAAAGCATGTGGGAACCGGTCTTTCACCCGGGAAGCTACCGCGCGCGCCAGTGCGGTCTTGCCCACGCCAGCCATGCCGTGTATCACTGAGGTCAGCAATGGCCTGGCGGCCTGCAACGCGTCCTCAGCCCTATCCGCCATATCCTGGATGTGCGTCTCGCGGCCCACCATCTCTGGCGGCGGGACCATCTGCAGCAATGTCACTTGCGGCCGCGCCACCCCGTGGTAGTGCACTTCTTGGTTCCCCGACCCCAGCACGGCCTGTTGTGCGTGATGGTGAGCGGAAGCCCTCACTGTGCTGCCATCTGGTGTCGTTTCGTGTGCGGGTAGAGGCTCGTGCATCTCTGGCTCGTTTAGATGCGAGGCTGGCCGAAAGTGACGTTCTGCACGCCCTGTCCTTGCACAGCTTGCTGAGCGTGACCGTACGCTTGGGCGTTGATTTGTGGTGGGCACACCGCTGAGGAGAGCGGCGTCCATTCGGCGATGAACACCATCAACTCGCGCACTTGTTCCTCGCTATCCGGTTGGTCCTCCAGCAACTCTCGTAGGAGCGTCGTCCATACCGCCTGCTGCTCCCGTTGTGTCTGCTCGTGATCCTGGGCGGCGAGAAGTTCCCGACGTGCCAGCTCTAGCCTGGCCACCTGCCGCTTTTCGCCATCGGCATCCCCACGCCCTAGCAGACGGGCACAACGCGTCTTGATCTCTTCCCACGCATCCGTGGTCATGGCGGTGACCACCCCCGTCCCCGCAGCGGCTGCCAACGCAGCTAACGCCTCGGTGAGCATGATTCCTCCTAGGCTGGTTCTGCGGACGACTCCTCAATCCGAGATACCTCATTTTTCCGCGGTTTGCAGGGGCTTCCGCACCACACATCGGCACCTTCTATAACGGATGACCGGCTTAGCCTGTCCCCACTTCGGTTCACTAACTGAGCGTTGGCGCATTCGGTGACTGTCAAACCGTTTGAGACGTTCCAGGTGACTTGTTCTGTATCGGGGCTGGTTTCCTCCTTGACGGGCTCGTTGATCCAGATGGCTGTGGGAAGGCTGGGCGGGGCGGGCCTGCGTCGGAACCGGCCGGGGTTGGCGGCGTAGGCGGCCTGGAGGGTCCGGGCGCGCTCGGCCCGGATCTGGCCCGCGGTGCCCAAATGGACCGAGGCCGAGGTGTGCAGGCCGATGCCGGAATGCCGGTGCTCGTGGTTGTAGTAAGCGAAGAACTCGGCGCAGAAGGCGCGGGCGTGAGCAAGGAAGCCGAAGCGTTCGGGAAAGGCCGGGCAGTACTTCAGCGTCCGGAACTGCGCCTCAGAGTAGGGGTTGTCGTTGGACACCCGCGGCCGGCTGTGGCTTTGCGCGATGTTCAGCTCGGCCAGCAGCGCGGTGACCGGCTTGGAGGGGCATCGAGGTGCCCCGGTCGGCGTGCACATGCGCGGGCGTCTGGCCGCCGTTGGCCTGACAGCCGCGGCGATGAACTGCTCGGCCAGCTCCGCGTTCTCGCGGGTATGGACCTCCCAGTGCACGACATAGCGCGAGTAGATATCGAGCATGACGTAGAGGTCGTAGTAGGCACTCTCGCTGACGTGGGCGTTTGTCGGCAGCTGAGACCGGTTTGGAGCAATTTCATGAATTCGGGCATTATGGACCCCTGTAGATCCCGAACGGCCGGGTGTGACGACATCAAGGTGTCTTCTTAATAAACGATCAGGAAGACGCCCATGAACGGCGGCTCTGGTGAGACAAGGCGCCACACCACGCCAGTGAAATCACGGAACCATCTCTCTTCGAAGTTCTCTATGTTGCCGTACCGTGACTCCACGGGAATCTCTTCGAAGTCCCCGTTCTTGATCGCGGTGCTGAGCCATTTCTGGAAGCGGGCGAACTCTCCAGGGCTACGGAATCCATGGATCTCGTCGTAGTGTTCAGTCATGTTGCCTCTTGGGGAACTCGCCACGGTCGACGATCCAGTTCGGATCTACCTTTTGTGTGATGAGTACTTGACTGCCGCCGCCGGCTAGGCCGCCCTGTTCGGCAGCGATGCCCTCGTAGTAGGTGATGCCAGGAGGTACTCGGATCTCCACCCATTTCGTCGCTGTGTTCCCCCACTTTGTGAACAGGGCGCTGTCGAGGATGGATTGGACGGGGCCGGAGGGCTTGACCGTGGTCCAGTATGCTCCCAGTTCCTTGGAGGTGCCACCGTAGACTCGGTAGAGGGTGACCGGTTTGGTGGTCGTGACCGTCCAATAGCTGCTGCTTCTGAATGTAGTCATGAGATCCGGTTTGTCGGCGAGCGGGCCAGGGTTCAGCGGTCCGTAGCGGGTTCCGGGGTGAGGTGCCGAGCCGGTCCCGCCTGCACCTGCGGATGGCGGTTCCGCGCCGATGCCGTCGGAGCGCTTGGGTCCCTTTCCGACGTCGTCGGCAAGCCTGCCGGGCATCAGGGAGGTAGAGGTAGAGGTGGACGGTTTGCGGCGGAACGTGCTCTTAGCGGCTCTGCCTAGTGTTCCTACAACTCGGGCGCCGGCTGAGGCGGTGCTGCTGGAGCCTGCGGAGGCGACGGCGGCGAGGATGTCGGGGATGAGGCGGCCGAAGGCTCGGTCGGGGTTGGAGGCCCAGGTGTCCCAGTCCAGTAGTGCCTTGCCGAATTCGGCTGGGTTCTGGATGGCGGTCATCAGGGACTGAGTCAGGTCGTTGACGCTGCGTTGCCAGCCCATGAAGTCGATGGCTGCGCGGGTGGGGGAGTAGTCGATGACCAGTTGGCCGAGTCCGGCGACGCTTTCCACGGCTCCTTTGGCCTGCTCGGCCATCGGGTTGGCAGATACCAGGTTCGGGTCGAAGATGTCCTGGAGTTCCTGGCCGATGCGGTCCCATACGTTGCCTGTCGTGGGCAGGGGCGCACCGGGAGCGAGTATGGCCTCGTCGACGGAGATCGGTGGCTTGCCCGCGCCGAACAGTTCCGGCCTGGCCAGTTCCATGCGCTCCAGGAGCACCAGTCGCCTGTTGATCTCGGGGCCCTGGCCGCCGGCCCACGCGGCTGTCTGGCGGATGGTGTCGGCTGAGGCAGTTGGCAGCCAGGCCCCGCGCAGGATGTTCCACAACTCTTCGCCGATGACGTCCAGCGAGACTTCGGCCTGGTGTAAGGCGTCTTTCAACGCGCGGACGCCATCGGGGACCATGCCCTCCAGCTGGCTCATGGCTAGCCCGGGCGGTCGGCTGGCGTGCGGGCTAATAACGCCCGCAGTTCGTCCACGACGCCAGTGCAGCCCCTGCTGATGGCCTGGCGCTGGGCGGCCAGTTCGTCGGCGAAACGCTGTGCGGCTGGGCCTGTCCAGATGTTCTGGCCCATGAGCGCGGCCACGCGGTCGAGTGCGGGCCTGACCTGATCGGTGAGTTGCTCTGCCCGGCGCAGGGCCTGTTCCAGTTGCTCCCGGGTCATAGGTACTCCTTCGGGCGCGTCGACCTAACTCGGGGGTTCAAGATGGGAGTCATTGGACTGTGCAGTATCCGCGGCAGCAACCGAATCGCCCGGATTGGTCTGGAGTGTCAGATGGGACGACGCTGGGCGTAGGCGAGCGCCGCCATGTGGATGGCGCAAGACGTCACGGCTGCATTTAGCTGGGAAAACGCCGGCAAGATCATCCCGTATATCCCGTGATCAAGGGCTTACGGCTGCATGCGGGTGCCCTCGGCGACCTATTCAGGGTCTGGAAAGCAAAAGACTTGCGGCAGGGAAACCGCGGGTCAGAGGGCAAATTGCCTGGTTGAGAAGCGTGCCTTCGGCAGGCTTCGAACCTGCGGCACCCGCTGTCCCACCGATCTGCCCGTGGTGCCGTAGCCGAGAGCGGTGACCACTCCGGCCAGCTCGTGCTCGGGGATCGACGGTGTTCGGTCACGGTCGAGGCGATCGGTCCAGGTCGAGGGCCATGCCATCTCGGTCGGGACGAATCCCGACGCAGGAACCTGAACGACGACGTCGTTCAGCGCTGCCTGCGGCTCGGGCCGTTCCACCAGCGTCATCCCGGCCGTTCCCGCGGCCTCGTCCGTCACCACAATCGCCTTCATCCGGAATCTCCCTATGGCCAGTTCTCGCCTACACGTGTCCGGGTACGACGTCATCTCCCGAGCGAGGTCGTACCCGGACACAAGTGGACCTCCACCGACAGGCGGCGCCCGGGACGGCCCGGCGCCCGCCCGCCGGTCAAGGCACTCAGTTGTGCGGATGGCTCGGGAGAACCCGACCTGGGGGGCATAGGCGGATTCAGGGCGAGTTGGCCCGGCATCCACGCTGCTGGGCGGCGCACCAGACCATCGCCGCCGCCGAGCACGCCCACGCCGCCCGCCGACTGCGCCGCATGCGCAACACCAGGACACGCCCGGGCCCTGCGGCCTTGATGGAAGAGCACGATCTGGGCTACTAGCGGCCGTGCACTCGCTCCGCGGCCGGCCCGCAACTCGGACAGGTAGCCCGGGGTGGCGGTGTGTCCAGATAGTTGTTCTTCTAGTCCTGTACAGATCTTGGGCAGCTAAAAGCGTGATCGAAAAGGGGTGTCGGTGATTGCTGGAATGTTTGCGACTCGCGCGCCCAATGTGAAAAGCACCTCATGTCTGGCTGATGGCGCCTATGGGTAGAAGTTCTATAGAGAGGTCGCGCTCTCACGATCTTCCCGGGTGGTGGCCATGCGGCGGTGGTTTGCTCGCGTCAAGGAACAAGCCGACACCATACTCGCACTCTTGCTCGCGATAGTGGTCAGTGTCCTGGGAGTGGCCGATGTCGTCTCTGCTGAAGTGGTGAACAATGCGATTCTGGTGACTCTGGCTGTCCTTGCCTTCTCGCTGCTGCGAGATCGTTGGCGCAAACAGGAGAGCACGGAGTCGATCACCGCCAAGTTCTCGGAGTTAGTCCATGAGTTGGATGAGACATTGGGCAAGTTGCGGGAACTGCGTGACGTGGGCAGCGAGTTGTCTCCCGTGCGGGAGCTGCTACGGGGCATGACCGAGGTGGAGGTCCTGGTTGGTGCGGCCATCGGACGAGCCTTCGCTGAGGCCCGGCGGTCCTGCGCGTTCTGGGAGTTCAAGGGTGGCACCGGGACGTATCTGCGCGCGAAAACCTTACCTGAACTGGCCCGGCTATCAAGATTGCGCAGCAGGCCTATTCGCGTGCGCGTCGACATCCTGGATCCGACAAATTTTGAGCTCTGTGACTCCTATGCAAGATATCAGCAGCAGATCGCACATGAATTATGGCCGCAGAACAATGGCGAAGGCTCCGGCAGGAATGTTCAGCTCAGCTGTCTGGCGACAATCCTTGCGGCACTCCGATACAATCGAGGATCGCTACTGGAAATCGAGCTCTCGCTGTCATCTGTATGGTCGAATCAGCGTTTTGATCGATGCGAAGAATGCCTGCTCATAACCGTACGCGACAAAAGCTGGCCAGCCTACCGGATTCGAAGTCGTACGAAACTGCACGCAGACTACCTCACCCACCTGTCAGTCAGCTTTCGCCAAGGCCGTGCGATGAACCTGGCTGCAACGGACGCGCCACTGGCCGACGTGCCCGGGATTGACGAGACCAGGTACCTCTTCGACCGAATCGGTCTGTCTCTGAGGCTGTACACGGACGAGGAAGTCGCCTATATCGTCCAGCAGGCGCTCACTCCGTCGAACCCCTACGGAGGGTAGTGGGCATGTAGCTTAATGTTTTGCTTGATGCCGGTGTACCGGACGCGTCTGTCCTCTAAGGTAAGCCTGCGTATCGCGATCTTCGCCTGTGCTGACGCGCAGCACAGTGTGACATCTTAGGGAGACCCGTGTTCCCAACGGGCGGCCAAGCCGACCTTTCGGAGATAGCAGAACTCCTCCGGGCGCAGAAGCTCGGCCCTCTCGAACATGCCTGTGCCAGACTGCTCGACGAGGTCGTGCAAGGGTGCCACGACCTGGAGCCACTCGTGCATCCGCTCGGATTCCTGTACGTTCCGCTCGCTCGCTGGAGGGACGCCACGCTGCGTCTCCATCTGTGGCCGTCTGTCGCTCAGCGTCGGCGTCTAACAGCCAATGAGGTGTCTCCGATGCACGACCATACCTGGGACCTCTTCAGCTACGTTGCTTGCGGCGCTCTTGAGAACGTCGAAATCAAAGTGGCCGAGGTGGCCGACGCAGCCAGTGCGATGTCGCCCGTTTTCAGGATCTTCAACATTCGCGGGGACGGTGCGATGGACCGGGTCACTCCTACCGAGACCTTGGTCACGGTAGAAAAGGAGCGTAAGGAGCGGTACAGCGCGAGAAGTATCTACAAGATGCCCGCAGACGTCGTGCACAGGACCGAGGCGTCCAGCGAACCGACGGTCACTCTCGTGCTCGCTCGACGCACGGGACGGGAGTTCGAGCGGGCGCTGGGCCCTGTGGACTTGCCCGGATATACAACTCGCCGGGAGGCCTTCTCGTGCGATTTGTTCACCGCAGGGCTGCGCGATGCGCTGACCCAACAGGCCTGACATCCTGCCAGTGTCACTGGGTAGACACGCCCTGGGTTGTTCAAGAAGGACGCGAAGCCCTCGGTGCCCGAGGAGCCTCCCGAAGCCGGGCTTTTGGATGTCCGAGGGCATCGTCATCAAGCTGGTGGCGCCTTCCAGCCAGGGCGGCCGCCAGCGGCACACTACTCCTGCAAGCCGAGTCCGCGTTCGAGCTTGGCGATCCGCCGGTCCGCTGGGCGAGCCGCATCTCGCGGTCGGCCAGGCGCTGACGGATCTTTGCGGTCTATCGTGGGTGGGCGGCCGGTGACCTCCACGGCCACCCATACGAGCGGCCACACCGCGTCGGCCGGGAAGCCGACAAAGCGGACCATGGTGCCGTCTACCAAGTCGCTCTGCTCGATCAGGTCGGTGTTGCGCAGGGCCGTAGCCGTCCTCCGCGCAGTGTAGGCGAGTGCTGCTACGTAGAAGAGGGGGATCAGTCAGCCGGTCACTTCACCGCGGCCGCCTTCCGGCCGGCCTGCCACGTGGTCTTGTCCACGGTGCCGGTGACGAGAACCTTGGCCTTGGTCTGGGACTTCTTGGTCGCTGTGGTGGAGCCGGGATCATACAGGCCATCCACGTCGACGTCGTAGCCCAGCTCGTCGAGGAGGGCCTGCCACGCCTCAACTCGGCACCCTTCATCATGGCCTTGCCCTTGGTTTAGATGAGCGTCCGCGACCAGGCGAAGGCGTTCTCGCTCTTCAGACGCGGGTGTGCTTGTAGAAGCCGGGGCCTCCTTAGGGCGGCTGCGGCATAGAACGTTAACGCGATGCTGTGCGTGGTGCGCTCGGGCTGCTCGTGGCGCTATCTGCCCACCGATCTGTCGTCCCTTTCTGCGGAATCTGACTTGTCGAGTTCTACTCGATTGCGGTGTTTGACGGCTCACTCTCGTCGTTGATGAGGTGTATTCCGGCGTGGGGAAGGTGGTTGGTGTCGAAGTTGAGCGGCCAGGCTGTCGTGGCGTCGACCAGTGCGCCGACCAGTGTGGCGTCGGTGAGATCGGCGCCGCGAAGATCAGCCCCGCGCAGGTCAGCCCTACTGAAGTCGGCTCCCCTCAGATTTGCACCCTCCAGATGAGCACCACGGAGGTTGGACTCTACGAAGCTGGCGTTCTCGAGATTCGTCTGCCGGAGGTCAGTCGACTTGAGGTCGCTATGATCCAGCCGTACGCCGCGTAGCCAGGCCCGCGCAAGATTGGCGTGGCGTAGCTGTGTGCCGATCAGGCGCGCCCCGTCCAGTTGGACACTGCGTAGGTCCACGCGAGATAAGTAGAGTCTTCGCGCTTCTGGCGACGTGGGACGATTTCCCAGCACGTCCATGGCAGTCTGAATGTCAGGGGCCCGAACATGCAGCCAGGGCAGATGTTGATCCACCGTGGTGGTCGGATGCTCGGGGCCATCGGGCATGCCGACCGGCCAGGCTGCATGGGTGCGAATGAACGCTCCGAGGATGAACTGGACTGTGTTGCGATCCGACGGGGAGTTGTCAGCGATGCGTCGCAGTGCGTAGATACCGCCGACGCGGACGTCGGTGTTGTCACTCCCGAGTTGGTCGACAGCCCGGGTGAATCGCTCGGTGATCTGTCCTTCGCGGTTGACTTGGACCTGCCGCCAAGTCGCCACCGCACCCGCGACGACCAGCAAGCCAGCGACAGCCTGGAGGAGAGTAGAGCGTGCATTGTTCTGCAGCTGAGACTGTGCCTGTTGCAGCTGAATGCGGGTATCAGCGCCTTTCACTCCGTTGAGCTGGGTATCGGTCAAAGGCGGGTAGAGCAGGTGCGGCAGCAGCGTGAGAGTGCCGAGCACAACGATCAGGAAGCATGCGACACCAGCTGCTATGCGCCAAAAGGCCGCTCCTATCATGGGGTTCTATTATCACGTTGGTCAGCTTCGCGGCTTGCAGTCGGTTGTTTTGTCCCTTCATCGCTCCTTGTCCTGGTTGACAGCGGTGATCGGCAGCAGAGTCGCAGTTGCTGGAACGAGCCCTTTTCATCCTGAGTAGCGGCCTTCTTCCACCAGTTGCAGCACGAGGATCGCCTGCACCAGCGCGGTCGTGCGATGCAGGCAACAGCGCAGCTTGGTCAGCACCTTCCAGGACTTCAAGGTCGCGACGGACCGCTCGCCGATGGCTCGTATACGGGCGTGGGCGCGGTTGACGTCCCGCTGCCAGCGCGACAACCAGGGCCGATGGGGATGCCGCTTGAAGGGTGTGCGGATCGTGCCGCCCGCACCTTGATAGCCCTTGTTGTCCGCAAAGGTCTTTACGTTGGCGCTGGTCAAGGCGTTGATCAGGCCGACCGTCCGAGCGGCGGTCACGTCGTGGGTGGCGCCCGGCAGCGCATGTGAGGCCCACACCAGTCGGCCGACGGGGTCGGCCAGCAGTTGCACGTTCATTCCATGCTGCTTGTGTTTGCCGCTGTAGTACGGTCGCTCGTCGGCGAGGCGGTCGATCGGGATGAGGGTGCCGTCGAGGATGGTGTAGGCCAGCCGAGATGCGCGCTCCACGGCGGCGTGCACGTCGTCGGCCAGGGCGGCCAGGAGATCGACGGCTTCGCGGATGTAACGCCAGGCCGTGGTGGTGCCGATGGCGAAGCCGTCGGCCAAGCGGGCGTAGGTGTCGCCGTTGCGCAGGTGGGCCAGGACCAGCAGGGCTTGCTGGGCCGAGTCTAACTTCCGCCACCGGGAGCGGCGTTCGACCTGCCGGATGCGGATGAGCTCGGCCAGGCGGATCAGGGTGTGGTTGGACAGTGGAATCGAGGCACGGTAAGACAGCAACGAGGCTCCCGGTTGGGGCATCGGATCTTGGTCGACTGCTGTCTTATCGGGAGCTTCCTCTCAGCCGCCACCGCTCTTCGCAGACCCATCCTGACCAGTGCCGTCACGATGGAAAGAGCTCAGAACAGCATCGATGTCGGCGTTGCCCATCCAGGCTTCGTGCGGCACCGGCTGAGCCGGTGCGCGCAGCCTGACTAGGTCGGCCTTCGGTTGATCTCGATGGCCTGCTTGTAGGGTTGCTTGGGCCAGGGGGCCGATTTGCCGGGGCGTGGACCCGGCGGGGGTGGGGACGTCGGCGAGTTGGTCGAGCAGCCGGTCCAGGGCAGCGTGGCCGTTGTCGACGGCGGCCCGTTCGTCGCCGGTGAGCGGGACGGCGGCGAGCATGCGCTGCAGCGTCGTCATCGGTGTGATCGTCGCCGCGCTCTTGGTCGTGCCCGTCGTGGTGTTGCTCCGTCGGCGGTGAGCGTCGCGGCTGGGCGCCGCGTTGCTGGCCTTGTTCGCCGTCGCCGTCGCCGCTGATCGCCAGGGTCGGTGGGCTGAGCGAGGAGGAGCTCTAGCGTTATCTCGCGATCGAGAACGCCAGCGGCGGACCGGCCGACTTCGGTGCCTGGGCCTACCGCGGGGCTCTGCGATTCCTGCCCTGGGATTCCGACGACCTGCTGCTGCTCGCCGTCGCCTGCCTCGCCGCGGCGGCGCTGCTGCTGGCGCTCGGCCGGCCATCCACAAAGAGGGGCGGCGTGAGCTTCCGCTGCGCTGGCGGTGGCCGCTGGTCATGTGGGGACGTCGCCCTGGTGCTGGTGAGCATTCCCCAGGCGATGCTCCTGGTGAACCTCTCCGACGGGACGACCGAGTACTCGATCACGATCATGGATGGCAGCTGTGTCGGCGGCATGGAGGAGACCCTGTTCGGGCCTGTGACGGTCGTCCTGATCCTGATCCTGCAGCCGATCGTGGTAGCGATGGGCTTCGGGCTGTGGGCGCTGCCGGCCCGCAGCGGCCACCGGCTGCTGGCGATGTGTGACGGCTCACGCATCGCACCATCCCGACGCGGAAGGAGCATGCTTGTCGGCTCTTTGGGGCAATATTCACCCCGCCCAGGTTGATCTGATAGCCGCCAACTGATGCAGTGTTATTAAGGAAGCGTGTGGGTTGGCGCGGAGAGCCCGGCTGAAGGGTTTCCTTCGCCGCCGTGCTCGATCTTTACGGCTTGATCCATTCGGACACTGGACGCTCGTCGATATCGCGGATCATGTGGCGTGGCATCTAATCGTCTCTATGGCGAGGGGTGAAGGACAATGCTTCCTCGATTGATCAGATATACCTGGTTGATGATGAGTGTGGCAACGTTCTTTGTTGTCGGCCTGATCGGATTGCATGTAACAGCACAGGCGAATGGCGGCGCGTCGGCAATGTCTGTAGGGGGCGCGACCCTGCCTTCCGTGCATGATCCGGATGATGAGCAGTTCCTCAATGACATCCATAGTGCGGGCATCGTTGCGCCCGATGATCAGGCAATCAAGGTTGGGCATAAGGTGGTCGATCTCGCTTATGGTGTGGTGGGAGATTTTGGTGTTTATGACGATCACGTTCCAGCGTTCGTTCAGGCGGCAATGAGCGCATATCAGCCAGCCAGAGGTTCATCCGGGCCGGCTTCGAGTGATGAGCAGTTCCTCAATGACATCCATAGTGCGGGCATCGTTGCGCCCGATGATCAGGCAATCAAGGTTGGGCATAAGGTGGTCGATCTCGCTTATGGTGTGGTGGGAGATTTTGGTGTTTATGACGATCACGTTCCAGCGTTCGTTCAGGCGGCAATGAGCGCATATCGACCGAACGTGACTTCTTCAAGCGGTACTTTTCCGGCTCCGAGGACTGCAACAGGGTTGTCTGGAGACTGGAGAGGTACCTGCACGAAGGTCGGGACAGGAGCCATTTGGGATCTTGAGATCGTTATTGACGACGATGGTACGTATAAGTGGACGAGCGAATTTCCGGCGACGAGCGATAGCCCGGGTTGGACCGCCAGCGCTAACGGCAGGGTCGACCGTATGTCTGGTCAACTGATTGAAAGTGGACCAAATATGGGTAGGATTGCCGCCTACTACTCGGTAGGCGGCAGGCATATGCGCATTGATACAGGCAATGGAATGGCGCGGTGTTTGCTCACACGATAGTCAGCAGCCCTTCACGGTCACCGTTCGGCTGCATCTTGGGAGGCCGACGCCGCACCCGCTTGGGGGCCAGAGCGTGGGGCGTCCCGGAAACGCGGAGTCGCCCCAACGCTTGGTTTGGCGTGAACTCCTTCACCGACGCGAAATGGGATTATTGCTAGGGAATTCGCGCCTGCCCAGGATCCTCACTCGGGATTCTCGGACGGCGGGGCACAACAGCTCACTGCCACGTCTCGGGAGGCAACCAGGCAGAGCGGTGGTGTGAAGGTTGAGCTACAAGCCGACGATCCTCAGGCCATACCTCACGCGACTCCAACCGCACAACACCAGGGCCCCCTGGCGGCCAGGTTGGCCGCCGACGCCACTCTGTTTGGGGCGCTCGACCTCGATAGCCCCATCGAGAACTTCGATGGCGACTACGCGCGTCCCTGGCCAACTTCGGCCCTACTCTGGTGGCGCTGTGGTGTGCCCGAGTTTGACGGGATCATCGGATTGCCAGCCTGGCACGGTTCACTCGGACTACAGGTGCTAGGCGCCTGGAGAACGATGGAGATCGACTGGACGGACCGCAGCAGGACGATCTTGGAGTTGGCTGTGCAGCTTCGCGCTGAGTTACCGGGACCTCCCCAGGCCGTCAAGCTAGCCTTTCGCCGTCATGACGAGCCTTGGACGGGAGAGTCCGCACTGATCGCTCAGCTGGACCTTCCCCTCAACTTGGATCAGAACCGCCGTCACGATTTTCATCCGTACTTGAGTGGTCTCCGAGCCTCGGCTCGCGCCCATGCCCGTAACCTTCCGATCAGCTCTTGAAAGCTTGCGGCGCCGGTGTCATGCGCGTGCTCATCGTTGCCTACCGAGCCTTGAGAAGGCGTTGCGTGGGCCGATGTCCCCTTTGCCTTTGGTGGGGCAAGGCGGGCTGGTCGGGGCGTTATCTGCTCGGTTAGTGGCGTGGTTGAGCGAGCAATCCCGGCGCTGTTCGGAGACCGTCTTATCACCACGTCTTCCAACTGCTGCCCTGCCCGACACGTCGGCTGCCTCTACTGGCCGCTTGTGAGTGCTTTGTCGACGCGGTGCAGGTAGGAGAACTGGTTGTCACGCCATCCTTCGTGGGTGCGGTTGGTGGCAACGTTGACGCCGATACCGGCGAGCACACCGAGCAGCCACTCCCAGTCTTGGGATGCGTATGCAGCTGCGGCGCCCCCTACAGCGATCATGACGGAGACGGAGCGGCGCACCCACTCCATGCCGACTGCGCGGCCGGCTTTGTCCATGTCCCGCTGCGCCTGGTCGAGCTCGAGTCGCATGCCGAGTAACAGGTCGGCGAGTGCGTCGACATCGCTGCCGCCTTCTGATCGGGCAGGCTGCCGGTAAATTTCGCGGATGAGGCGGTGCAGAGCGACGATGAGACGGACGCGTTCGTCGTTGTAGCGGTTCCGGAAAGCGATCACGGCGTCGGTGGAGGCGTTCGAGCCGGGGGACGGCAGCAGACGTCCTACTTCGAGCAGGAGGGCGTCAGTACGGTTTGATCTGATTGGATACCGAGCTGACATCCTGTCTTCCCTGTCGGCGTCATGAACGAAGCGCCAGACCTCGGCACGGTCAGTGTGGGGGATGAGGTTTCTGACCCTGCCCTGGTCTCTAACGTCGTCCATGCCTGCGTTCGTTTGAGCTGCTATCAGCCCCGCCTGCATGCCAAGGAGACACGTCTGCAACGCCGGAGAAACCACCAGGCGCCGGTATTTGGGTGCATGCCAGCGGGCAAGTCCGTCATCTACGAGCGCATCGACCAGGGCAGTGCGGAATTTCATCGGCCACAGCAGCGAATTATCCCTGTCGGTCACCGTGCGAGGCGGCAGCAGGTCGTCGAGCGGCACGGACCGGCGCAACTCCCGCAAGACCTCAGCAGTGTGCGCTGGCTCGTCGTATGCGTTGTCGTCGCTTTCCAGGTCGCGGGGACGGTCGCTGAACAGGTCCCGGATCATCATCTGATGGGAGCTGAAGGTGACAGGCCGGTACAGGCCCGCGTCGTCGACTTGCCTCAGCGGGCGATGCAGGTAGCGCTCGTAATCCGTCTCAGGAACGATGGTCGCGATCTCGTCCCAGTACAGAATGGCGTGGTGGAGCACGGCCGGCGGCGGGTTGATGAGCGGGTAGTACAGCATTCCAGCCATTGTGGTCCCCCTCAAAACGACTCGATAGTGAGTTTGTTCCGCTTAGGCAGACACCTCGGCGTGGTGGTCACGCCGCTTGGGTGATCTCGTAGTCAGCAGGGCTACGGTAGTCCAGGCTTCAGTGCAAGCGGTACAGGTTGTACCAGCCCCTTATTGGGTGATGGCCAGCGTAATGTCCCGTCGGCTACACAGGTTGAATTCGTAGGGTCGGTCATGGGTTTGCCGGGGTATCGAGGGTGAGCCCGGTCTGGGCCAGGCAGCCGGTGAGCAGATGGGGCCGGTACTGGATCTTCTTCAGTTTGCGTTTGACGATCCTGACGAGTCCAGGCAGGTCGGCGACGGCGAAGTTGGCCAGGGCCCGGCGGAGCAGGGACCAGACACCCTCGACAGGATTCAGTTCGGGAGCGTAGGCGGGTAACTGCACGATGCGCAGCCAGTCGGCGTGCTCGGCGGCGAACTCGGCGAGCTGGCCGGCCAGATGCACGTTCAGGTTGTCCCAGCACCACACCAGTGGTGCGCCCAGGTGCTGGTGGGTGGCCACGATCAGGTCCCGGTAGTCGATCCAGGAGAACGACTTGGGCTCGCCCTTGCGGCCGCGGTAGATGTGCAGGCGGTAGAACAGGTGCGGGCGTTCGCCGTCCCGGTAGGCCACAACGCCGGCCATGTTGACCCGGCCGGAGCCCTTGCCGCGGACCGTCACCACCGGACGGGCGCCGACCGGCGCCCAGGTGCGTCCCTTCGGTGGCCTCAGTCCCTGCCCGGCTTCGTCTTCGAAGCAGAGGTAGGCGCCCAGGTCCGCCGCGGTGCTTTTACCACCGGCCACACCTGCTCCTTCCAGGCGGCGATGGCCTCCTCGTCCCGCTCCAGAGCCCGCCGCACCGGGACCTGGACCGACCAGCCGTGGCGACGCAGCAGTTTGCCCACGCCCTCGATGGTGTAGCCGATGTGGAACAGCCGACCGATCAGCGTCTTGACCCGGGCCAGCGTCCAGCACTGGTTCTCGTCGTATCCCCAGGCCAGCGGCCCGCGCCGTAACTCGGCCTCCAACCGTTGCCACTGCCGGGCCGACAGCTTCTCCTTCGAAACCGGCCCCTTGGAGCGCAGGGCCTGCGTCCCGCCCTCGCGCCAGGCCTTGCGCCAGCGGGTCACCGACCGCTCGTGCACCCGTAACCGTACGGCGACCGTCTTGGTCGATTCACCGGCCTCGAACCACTCGGCCGCTTGCAGCCGTACACGCTCCCGCCGTTCCTGCTCGGCAGGCGTGTACCCACCCCTTTGCCCGTACCGCATACCACGGTCGTATCGCACCGAGCGCTATCCGTCACGACCTTAAGACTCTACGCATTCAACCTGTGTACCTGGGCCCCGCTTGGTCTCGGCGCGCGGCGTAATCAAACCCGGCGAGCAGTGGTGATGGCGTTGCTCACCGACGGTTCTGTTCGGGACAGTCTGCGGGAGGAGATGGTCTACTCGGGCGAGACGTTCTTTTCCTGGGCCCTGAGCGCGGCGAGGCTCTCCCTGGTGGCCGCGGTGTACGGGTGGCCCTCGCCCAGTACGCGAATGCGGCTGCGCAGGACCGCCTCGTACTCGGCTTCAGCCTCGGTGAACCGCTTTTGATCACATAGCGTGGCGGCCAGGTTGTCCCGGCTGACCAGGGTGTTGGGGTGATCGTGACCGAGGAGGCGGGTACGAATCTGCACCACGCATCGGTGCTCCGCCTCGGCCTCCTGCAAGCGCCCGAGCAGGCGCAGGGTGACAGCCCTGTTGTCCCGGCTGAACAAAGTGAACGAATGCTCGGGGCCGAGAACGTCAGTCAGTTCCGCCAACGCGTGCCTGTGCTCAGCCTCGGCCTCGTCCAGACGGCCGAGATCACGTATGACGTTGGCGAGGTTGTCGCGGCTGATCAGTGCGTCCGCATGTCGTGGCCCGAGGATACGAGTGCGCTCAGCAATCACGGCGCGATGCTCGGCCTCCGCCTCGTGTAGCCGCCCTAGTTTACGTAGCGCGCGGGCCAGGTTGTTGCGCCTGTTGAGGGTATCCGCAGCGGTCTCCTGAGGAAGGACGCCGGCGGCTTGCCAACCGGCCACCGCGACTTCGAAACGGCCTTGGTTGTAGGCAGTGGTGGCGATGGCGTCCGCATCGGAAGGAGAGCAGTTGGGCAGCGCGGTGAGCAGGACCTTCGCGGCAACCTCGTGACCCGGACCGGCAGTGCGCTGAACGATGTCGACTAGGTAGTCGAACACCTCGACCCGCTCACGGTCTACAGGCTGCAGAAGCGCGGTGGTGGCACGCCGCGGCTTGGTTGCCCACTCCCAAGCGGCTGGCAGGGGCTCTGGTCGTAACTTCGATCCGCCGTGGGCTGAGAGATAGTGCTCGTGAAACTGCTCAAGCAGGGCGCGAGGAATGGCGGCGGAATGTCCTGCTCGCCGCAGTTCGACCGCCACGCTGATGAGCGCTGCCGCTCGTGGGTGGGTGGGCGCACCGTGTTCTGTGTTCGGGCTCCAGGCGTTCTGCCAGTCGCGGAGTAGCTCGGGTCCCGCTGCTATGTATTCCGCAATCCCGTAGTCATCAGCATGATCGAGTGCTTGAGCGATACGCGGATCCCAGTCCCTCGCGCGGGCGCGTTCCCGCTCCGAGGCACTGAACATCCTGGGCAGGTAGATGCGGTGAGCCTGCGAGAGAGTCTCCTCCACGTCCTTGGCGGCCTGCCGTCCTTCCTCCGCCGAATGCGCTGTCAGCCGTTCTTCCTCGGCCGCTCGCAGCGTGGCCACGATGACGCGGTGATGGTCTTTTCCGCTGACGAGGCGCTGCACGTCATTGCGGCGCAGTCCGCCCTTGCCCAGGTAGCCCTCTGCGTCGTCGAGCCACAGCACGCAGCGACGCCGCTCGGATGCGACGGAGACGGCGGCGCGAACCGCGTCTCGGTCCACAGGCGCGATGATCGTGTGCTCCGGGAGAGTCGCTCGCACTGCCTCCCAGGAAGCACGGGACTTTCCGGCGGTCGAGTCTCCGACGACCAGAACGAATCCCCCTCGTGCCAGCAGTTCCCGCAGGTCGTCGTCAATGTCTCGTGGAATGTAAACGGGTACTGTTCGTGGCTGCTCGTTAGCGTCGCCGGGGGTAACGTTCGATCTGGCACTGTGTTCACGATGCCCGGCTGGGTGAACTCCCAGGGGTACAGGGTCCTCCATGGCACTCACCCGGGGGAGCGATCCGTCCGCCAGAGCAAGGCAGCCGTCCTGAACTTTCAGAACCTGCTCATCGCTGTGCTGAGCGAGCCTCTTTGTCCGTTCCCACCATAGGGCCGAGCCAGAAACGATCATTGCTGAGCCGATCGCCGCGAGCGCGACCGCCCAGGGTTGGGTGAGCTTCAAGGCCAGCAGTACGGCTGGAGCTGCAGCCAGGCCGCTCAACGCCGTCAACGCGAGGGCCAGCCGCCGCCACCGGGAACCTCTACTGAAGCCCATCGAACCCGCTACCCGCCGTCGAAGTCGTCCTGCGCCGCCGCTTCAGTCTCAACCTTCCTCCACGTGAAACACCACAGCCACGCGCCCGTGAGATGGCCACCACACCGCTCAATCTCACCCCGTGAACCGATCACCGCGTCACGAGCTTGGCCGAAGGGCTCTTTATCGGCAGGGCAAGTCCAAGCGCCGCTGAGGCGACGATAGTACGGTGGGCCGGTAGGGCGCCGCCGTGCTCGGTGCGTGCTCGTACGCCCCGCTTCTAATCCGACGGTCGCAGGTTCGAATCCTGCAGGGCGCGCTACTCCACCTGCGCAAACCCATGCCGCGCCCGTGCGCTGGGGCGGCATGGGGCAAATGTGAGGCAAAGCTGAGTCAGCCGCTGAGCGGCCGCCCCAGCGCGGATGCGGCGTTCAGCACCAGCCGGGCCGTTTCCCGGGCCGCCTCGTGGGCCACCTCCGGCAGCACCGAGACATAGGTGTCGGCGGTCAGCACGATGCTGGCATGCCCCAGCATCGCCTGCACCACCTTCAGGTCGGTGCGCGCGGCCAGCGCCAGCGTGGCGGCGCCATGGCGTAGATCGTGCAGCCGGATGGGCGGCTGTCCGGAGGCGGTCACCAGCCGGCGGAACCGGCCGGTGAGGTAGTCCGGCCGCAGAGCCGCACCCGTTGCGGTGGTGAACACGTATCCCGACTCCCGCCAGCGTGTGCCCGCCCTCGCGCTCAGTTCCTCTTGCCGCTCGCGGTGCCGTCTCAGCACCCGCACGGTTTCCGCGTCCAGAGCCACCACCCGGCAGCTGGCGGCGCTCTTCGGCGGCCCGACCACGACCTGGCCGTCGGCGTGCACCCGCTGCTGCGCCACCGTCAGCTCCGCAGCCTGCACGTCGACGTCCGTCCAGCGCAGCCCGGCCAGCTCACCGCGACGCAGACCGCGCAGCGCGGCCAGCCACCAGGCGGCGTACAGGCGGTCCTGCGCGACGCCGGTCAGGAACGCCGCGAGCTGTTGGTCGGTCCAGACCGCCACCGCCGGACGTTCTCCCGCTTGCTGCCAGCGGGCCGTCCGCCCGGCGGTCCAGACGACCGGGTGCGGTCGGCGGGGACGGGGGAGTTCGGCGCCGTTGGCCGGGTTGACCGGGATCAGCCGGGCGCGCACCGCCGCGTTCAGCGCGGTCCGCAAGGTGGCGTGGATCCGCACCACGGTAGCGGGCGACAGCCGGCGACCGGTCGGCGAGGGACGGGACGCCAGCGCCGCGAGCAGTCCGTTGACGTCGCGGGAGCTGAGTCGGTGGAGCAGGATCCGTCCCAACTGTGGGATGAGGTAGAGGCAGATGTGCGTGGCGTAGCCCTGTCGGGTCGACGGACGCAGGGCGTCCTTGCTGGCCGGCCAGCGTGCCAGCCACTCTCCGAGCGTGCATCCGGCCCCCGCGCCGTCGTGGTCGGCGGTGGCCAAGGCGCGGCCTGCCGCTTGTGCTTCCTCGGGGTCGGCGTAACCACCTTGGCGGACGCGCTGCCGCTGCCCGTCCAGGCCGTGTACCTGTACCGCGAAATACCAGCTGCCATGATCGTCGTCCGCTGGCAGACGCGGACAGGTCACGCCTCGCTGACGTCCCGTTTCCGCATCCACACAGCCGCATCGCCCGCTGACCTGCACACGAGTCTTTGTCATCTGTCCCACCTCCGCTCTCAACGGTGCGTGACGACAGACGCGCCAGCTAGGGCTCGCACTCGATCAGGGGTGTCCCCAGGTCAAGTGTCCGGCGAACGGGGAAGCTCACGCGCTGGCCGGCAGGCACACCAGGGGGCAAGACCAACACCTTGCGACGGTCGCAAGCGCAGTCTCGATCGCGCATGGAAGCCCCAGCTCACAGTGCGAAACCGCGTTTTCGAGAGGGACAGGCTGGAGTTCGCGCCGCCACGCGAAACCCTCACATGGTCGTGACCGGGGCGGATGTGATTATCGGTAGGCATCTTTAATGATCATGAAAAGTGGGCGAACACAGTTGAGCCATATACGAGACACACCCGCATCGCTTGGGATGCAATATCGCCATCAACCTGCTCATCCCATGACCTTTCAAGGACTGCCCTCATGCCCTCCTGGCTAGGCCCCCTCGACGTCGCTGATAAGGTCGCGTCCGTCCTCAGCCTGCTGGTCGCAGTGATCGCACTCATCGTCAGCATCCACTTCGCGCGCAAGGCCACTGGAACGCGCGCCCTCAGTGTGCCCCGGCAGCGAAACCGGCAACGACCGCGAGTCGGCAACACGGGCAAGGGCAGCGCGAGATCTCTCTGGCATGGACTGCGCCAGGTACGACGCCCGGCGAGAGAACCCTCGCCCCTTGAAAATGACGAACGCGACTACAGTAAAATCCGCCCTATCCCGGCAGAACTACTCGTGAGATTCGGAATACAACCGAACCCATCACCGCCTCGACCGGCCGAAAGCATTATCGAGTAGCAAACCGCCGCCATTACGGACATTGGCGCCCTCCGCTTCATGAGCAGCAGTTCGTTCCTCGCCGCCGATCTCCGCGTCTCAGACGCCACTGCGCCTGCTGAAATTCCTTCCGTGCAGGTCATGTGGCATGTGGGTACTTGTGAAGGACGCCGCCGAGTCGGCCTCTTCGGCGTATGGTCAGGTTGGTGATTCGCTTGGATCGGTGTTTGGGCCCTGGGCGGGACGCAGCGGGGCGGTTGGGCTCGGTGCTGGTTGTAGAAGTGTTCGTACTCACGTACGGCGTGCCGAAGGGCCCTTATCAGGAACTTTTCCATGATCTCCAGCGAGGCCTTGGTCTTGGTCAGCTCGCGTTCGGCCTTCTCCGCGGCCGCGTCCAAGATCGTGGTGTATGAGATTAGGCCACTCTGCGATCGGAATCCTATTTTAGCAGCAATAGCACTATTGGTCACATTGGTATCAGTGGTGTCTTCTTTTGCCTTTCGCTCGGCGGCTTTGCGGCAGTCGGCGAGGATTTCCAGGCCGAGGTAGCGCCGCCCTTCGGTCCACTCGTCGTGCTGCTCGGCCAGCACCGCGCCGACCAGTCGGATGATGGCATCACGGTTGGGGAAGATCCCGACCACGTCGGTGCGGCGGCGGATCTCCTTGTTCAGCCGCTCCTGCGGGTTGTTGGACCAGATCTGCCGCCACACGGCCTTGGGATAGGCGGCGAAGGCCAGGATGTCCTCGCGTGCCTCGTCCAGATGCTCGGCGGCCTTGGGGTACTTGTCCTCCAGAGCCTGGACGACCTGGCGGTGCTGCGCGCGCACCGAGGCTGCGTCGGGCTGCTCGAAGACGGTGCGCAGCATGGTCGACATCCAGGGCTGGGCGGCCTTCGGGACGCAGGTCGCGAGATTTCGGGCGTAGTGCGCGCGACACCTCTGCCAGGAGGTGCCAGGCAGGGTGGAGCCGATCGCGTCGCGCAGCCCGGCATGACAGTCGGAGATCACCAGACTGACGCCGGACAGGCCACGGGCGACCAGCCCGCGCAGGAACGCCAGCCAGCCCGCCCCGTCCTCGCTGGAGACCACGTCGATACCGAGGATCTCCCGGTGGCCGTCGGCGTTGACGCCGGTCGCCACCAGGGCGTGCACGTTGACCGTCCGCCCGCCCTCACGCACCTTCTGCGTCAGCCCATCGATCCACACGAAGGTGTACGGCCCGGCATCCAACGGCCGGTTGCGGAACTCGCTCACCATCTGATCCAGCTCCCGGGCCATCACGCTGACCTGCGACTTCGACAGCTTGGTCACCCCGAGCTGCTCGGCCAGCCTCTCCACCCGCCGGGTCGAGACGCCCAGCAGATACGAGGTCGCCACTACCGAGGCCAGCGCCCGCTCGGCCCGCCGCTGCCGCTCCAGCAACCACTCGGGGTAGTACGAGCCGGTCCGCAGCCGGGGGATCGCCAGCTCGACGGTCCCTGCACGGGTGTCCCACTCGCGCCGCCGGTAGCCATTACGCGAGTTCGTCCGCGCCTCCGACACCTCGCCGTAGCCGGCGCCGCAGCGCTGTTCGACCTCGGCGTCCATCATCATCTGCGCCATCCGCACGACCATCTCGCGCAGCACGTCGGGCGAGGCCTGCGCCAGAGTCTCGTCGAACCACTCGCCCTCAGCAGGCAGAATGTCCATAGCGGCCACTTCTCGTTCTCCTTCTTATGCCTTCGACAGCTGTGAAGGATCGCGGAGTGGCCGCCCTCATGTCACATCGATCTTCCCTTACGGGCATCAAGGCGACGGACAGGTTCAAACCCGTACACCACTCCCGTGGACGCTAACTTCTCCGCGCCCGCGCCCGCAGTCGCTCGTTCTCCTCGGCTTCGCTCTTGGCCGTCTTCGGGCCGGACGGCTTGGCTGCCAGCGCGTTCAGTGCGCCTGCGTCGGCAGGCCTTGCGCCATTCGATGATGTGGGAGTGATACAGCCCCTCGCGTCGCAGCAGTGCGTCCTTGGCGCCCCGGCTCGGTCGCCGCGTCGTAGGCCTCGACCATCACCAGCTTGTACTCGGGCGCGGGCTAAGCGAATGGCTCTCACTGGGAACCGGACGGCAAGCTCATACCTGGTGCCGAAAGCGATCCGGTCGTGCCAAAGTGATCCACATGATCCCCGCACACATCCCTGACGAGCCGCCGCTCACCTACGCCGACAGCTTCGACATACCGGTCCTCTTCCGTAACGGACCTGCGAGGAAGCCCACGAGGCAGTGGCGGACGGCCAAGCACGAGATGTGGGCGGTGTCGGGCAGGTTCCCGGCGACCGACGGCTGGTACGTTTCGACGACCACCTGGCGGGAGATCATCAAGGCCGCCATTGAAGTCGGACGCGACGTCACGCCGCACTTGCGCAATCAGCCGCGGTATGCGCACGGGGAGCTCGTCGCCCGGGTTGCGCCGCTGTACGCATATCTCGGCATGCACCCCGTCATGCCTAAGTACCCCGTACGAGGCACCAAGGGCTGGCGTCTGACCCTGAACCCGGTGTACGCGTACGGCACCGAGCGCAGCGCGAAGAATGCAGCCGGCTACCGGCTGGGTATGACGATGGCCGAGTGGGCCTGCCGCTCGCTGCTGGGCCTCGGTCAGACCGAGCACCTCGAACTTGGTGGGCCGATCTCCGCCCTGCGCAACACGTTCAGTGATCCGAAGGAGCAGCTGCCTGACCTGTGGGGGCGGCACCAGGCAGAGGGCCTGTACTGGCTGATCGAGGCCAAGGGGGGCGACGTGGGCCTCGGCACGCTCCGCAAGGGGTGGGCGCAACTGACCGCCGGCAGCAAGATTCTCGGCTCGTACACCCACCGCACCGTCCTGGTCGGAGCGTGCGTGCGGCCTGGAGATGACCTCTTCCTTACTATCGACCACGACCTGCACCGAGGACGGGCGCCGCTCGCCTCAGTGGGATTCGACAGCGACGATGAGTCAGCGGTCGGCCCGGGCAACCTCGAAGAACATCTCGACGAGAGCGACGACGCGCTCATTGGCGCGGCCCGCGCACAGATGCTCACTTACCTGGCGTTGCGCTCCGCTCCCGCCTCGCAATTGCGCACGGTGCTCGTTTCCGCTGACCGCGCGTCCCGTCGTCGGCGTTCCGGGCTGATCACGCCCCTGGAAGACGACGACTTCACCCGTGCCATGCGGGCCGAAGCCCGCGGAGTAGCGCCTTACACCGAGCGGCACACGCTGCGCGCCAGGGTCCGTTCCTGGGGCCTTGACGACTTCCTCACCTGCCGCATCCCCGGAACCGAGGTGCACCTCGGTATGTCCCGGAAGCTGTTCGCCGCTTGTGAGCGCCTTCACGAGGAAGACCTTGCCATCGCCCAGCACACCCTGGAGCTGCGTGCCGAGGACCAATCGGCCGATGTCCAGGAACTCAGCGACGATGCTCAGGAAGAACAGCGACTCATCCAGTGGCGGATCTTCCGCGAGCAGCAGGAAGAAGCCCGCCCTCGGCTGCGCTTCCTGCTCCGCAACGCCTACGAGCAGGGAGTGACACGCGATTGGGGTGATCTGCTACGCCGTCCCCAGGGTCCGGAACTCGACCTGGACGACGACGGGGGACTCCTCGAAGCGGCGACGCCGGAGACGTACCTGGCCGTCAGCAGTTCCAGCTTGCCTCCAGCACGCGCCTAGCTATCAGGGCTCGTGTGAGCGATGTTGTTACGCCGCCGCGCTGCTTCAGCGCGGATTCTCCCGTGCCAACTGCTCGATCAACGCCACGATCGCCGGGCGGTTACGGGTTGTCCCACCTTGCGGTTCGGGTGAGTCCAATGACGCGCGGCCAGGCGCCGGTGCCAGCGCAGCAGCGTCCCTGGCGTCACCAGTCGGTGGGCCCGCAGTATCGCGCAGTCTGCGGGCCAGCGCGGACAGCACTCGCTCGCTCCGGCCACAACAGCCTCGCAGTTTTGAACACGCTGTCACGATGATGGTGTACCGCTTCAAAACTCATCACGTAGGGCCTGAGCTGGTTGTTCTCCGGGGCAGCTACGCGGCTCGGTGGTACTCGTTGATCAGTCCGCCGAGCACTCTCCGGCGTTCGATTCGGCCTTCCAGCGGGACGGCGGTCCGCTCGTCGTGATCGGGTGGTCGCTGCGCGCGGAACTGGTGCGGCCGATGCCCGTTGTAGTGATCGACGTACTTACCGAGCACCGAGTGCAGATGCCGTTCGCCGTAGATCAGCATGCGGTCGGTGCACTCGGCCCGTACGGTGCGTACCCACCGCTCGGCGTAGCAGTTCGCCCGCGGTGTGCGCGGCGGGATCTTCAGCACCGTCACGCCCGCGCCGGCGAAGACCGCGTCGAAGGCACCGATGAACTTGGCGTCTCGGTCACGGATGAGGAAGCGAAAGGATCTGACCCGGTCCCCGAGGTCCATGAGCAGGTTGCGGGCCTGCTGAACCGTCCAGGCTCCGGTCGGGTGGGCGGTCACACCCAGGATGTGCACGCGCCGGGTGGCGACTTCCATCACGAACAGCACGTACAGGCGCTTCAAGGGGACCGTGTCGACATGGAAGAAGTCGACGGCCAGCAAACCGTGCGCCTGAGCCCGCAGGAAGGTCCTCCACGAGGTGTCGGTGCTTCGCGGAGCCGGGCCGACCCGCCGGCTGCGAAGGATCCGGCGTACGGTCGCTTCGCTGACCTGGTAGCCGAGCCGGATGAGTTCACCGTGCACCCGGCGATACCCCCAGGCCGGATTCTCCCGCGTCAGGCGCACCACCAACTCTCGGATCTCCTCGCTCGTCCTTGGGCGGCCGGAGCGGCGCGGATACGTCCATCGGCGTCGGATCAGACGCCGATGCCAGGCCAGCAGCGTGCCCGGCGTCACCAGCCGATGAGCCCGCAGCCCGGGCGGCAGGAGTCGTGTCAGCGCGGATAAGAGCGCTCGATCGGCCCAGTCCGGCTTCGGCCGGGTGACTTGTCTTCGCAGTATCGCCACCTCATGCCGTAGCACCATGATCTCGACGTCCTTGGCCGCCTCGCTCCGGCCCCGCAGCGCCAGCCAGCCGAACACCCGGATCATGATCAGATACAGGAGACGGACAGACATAAGAACCAATCTTGCCCACACCGCTGCATCAGCCCGACCTGCAGGTGAAGCACCCTGCGACGACTTTTGAAGCGGTACAGGGTCTGCTGGGACAACGCCATGGCCGAATCGTTCTTCAGCGCGCTCAAGAACGAATGGCTGTACCGCTTCGTCTTCACCACCCGCGCCAAGGCGCGACGGCAGGTCATCCGCTACATCGAAGGGTTCTACAACCACCGGCGCCTGCACTCGGCGCTCGGCTACCGGCCACCCCTGGAAGTACTCAACGAGTCCCTTACAGCCCAAACAGCCGCATAGGCTCTACGACCATAAGACGGCTGTCCGGAATCTTCGAGGCCCCCCAATCCAGCCAAGCTCCCTTCATGTACGCAGCATAAATCGCGTTGCACGCAAGGAAACCCCATCGCAGCTCGCCGTTGAAGCGGAGTTCAAGCCACGTAGCAGCTTCTTACGACGCCGGCCGCTTCATCTTGATCGCCATCATGACTTTGGCGAGCTTGGACCAGTCGAGTGTCTGGTCTGCCGCGAGCTTGATCGTGACCGTTCCGAGTTCCGCTCCCGCTCCGACTGTGAACGCCAGCTTGGGTGTGACGACCGCGCCGCTGGTGAGTACGGCGATCGTAGACGGCAGGATCGAGTCGACCTCGTAGTCCTTCAGGAATCGCGGCACGAGCGCCGAGACCACCAGCGAGGTCGAGTGCGATGTCGTGGCCGACAGTTCGGCCCACGCGTCAGGGGCCATCGATCGCAGATCGATGAAGGTGATCAGCTCTGGAGGGCCACCGAGGACCGGCTGTGCCGCGACGTCAGCGACATACTGGATGTGGAGGATCACGTCGGTGATCGTCGAGTAGTCCACATCGGTCAGGCGACGTGTTGATCCGGCCGATTCCTGCGGGAACCCGAAGGTCCACGACGATTGCACGTCGAGGCTGATGCCCTCGAACGGTGCGTACTGGTCGGGGGCCACCGCCCCGCCGGTGTCGTTCACGCCTGTGCTCAGCGAGATCGCTGTACGAGTGCGGTGAACCCCCTGGTAGCGCAGCGTCGCGTTCATCCCCACGTACGGTCCGGTGACACTGGGCACCGTGACCGCGACGCTCCGGATTCTGCGGTGGGTCAGGTTGGGGTCGAAGCGCTGGAACCACCATGCCGGGATCGAGAAGGCGCACGCGCCGGTCTGGCGTAGATCGATCAGTTGCTGGGGCGCGACGTGACTCAGCGGGACGTGCTGGACGACGACCCGCTCGTAACCCCGCTCGGTGGCATGCACGCGATCTAGGTCGCGGAGGTCACCGGCGAGGCGCTCGCCCGCGAGGAGGCCGTGCTGCAGGCTGTCCCAGTGGGTGGTCCGGATGGGACTCACCGTCGCGTGCGGCAGCTCGAAGGCCAGGCACTCGCGTGCGAGCTTGGCCATGTCCACCGCGTGCTCGTATGCCGTCCGGTAGAGCTCACCGAGGACGTCGATGAGGTACCCGTAACGCTCCTGGTTGCTGAACTTCGCGCTCAGCAGCTCATCCGTCGCCTTCCACGTCTGCTCTTGCACCTCGTGGCCACGTAACTCGGCGCTCGCGATCGCGATCCGCAGGTTCGCGGCGGCGATCTGCTTGTCCATGTGCGCGAGCTCGAGGCTCGCCTGCGCGGCCTGCTGGTCCCACTCCTCCTGACGGCGTGCGAACGAGCCCTGCGCCGAGACCATGGCCGAGGCGCGATCGAGCAGGCCCGCCGCGCGCGACAGGCCCTGCGACGTGCGGCTGACGCTACCGCCGATGTTCTCACCGCTCATCGCGGCCTTGGCCGTGGGCGTGCCACCGAAGCCGCTGATACCGAGATCGATGTTCGGGATCAGGTAGAGCACGCCGCCGAGCACGTCGAACACCAGGCCGGTGGTGTCGAGCACGCCCGCCGCGACGCCGAGGCCGAGCACGGCTTTCTCGAGGTCGTTCATGTAGTCGCGGGACGAGTAGTACGCGCGGCGCTGGTCGATGGTCTTGCGCGCCTCGGTGAGCGACTCGACGTCCGCCGCCGCCAGGTCGCGAGTCAGCTCGCGCGTTCTCCGGGTCTTGTCGAGGAGCTTGCCTTCCCATGTCGAGCGGATCGCGGAGAGCTGTTCACCGTCGCGCTTCTCGAGCGCGGACAGCAAGGCACCACCGAGGCCCTTGACCTCGTTGCAGGCGTCCCATGCCTTCGCCCACATGACGTTGAAGCGATGCGGAGGGATCGGGCTGCCGGCCATGGTCAGCGCCTCCGCGACCGAGACCCCCGCCGCGGCGGCATCGACCAGTGCCTGCGGATCGATCGGTGCGGCGAGCAGGTCGTAGCGCACGGGTGCGCCGTCGATCGTCAGGCAGTGCCGGATGTTGTACAGCCGGCGACCGACATCCTCCCAGTACTTCAGTAGCGTCTTGTTCGGCGGTACGCAGAAGTACAGACCACGAATCAACGGGAGATCGACCAGCGGTACGTCGCCTTCAGCGGGCGGCTCCTCGCCCGCATCCGCGATGAGGTTCTCGAGGTCGACGAGCGCGTTGGCGCCGCCGGACCAGTCGGTGCCCTCGAACGGCCGATCGACACGCCTACCCAGCGGGCGGAGCTGGTCAGGACGCTCGCCCAGGATCTGCTGCGCGAGGAGATAGTGCTGGATCGCCTCGTACACGTCCTCGCGCTGGCCTTTGCGGTACAGCGAGTCGCCCCACGCCATGAGGTTGTCGAGATACCGCATGACGACGAACTTCTGGTACGCCGAGGGCTGGCTCTGCGCGACCAGTTGGGCGTCGAACGGATGGCTCTCGATCGCTGTGTAGGGATTGATGTGGTTGATCGCTCCGTCGAGGATGATGTCGCGAATGTCCTTGCTGGTCCCTGGATCGTGGCGGAAAGGCTTCAACACCCAGAAGCGTGCCCGCGGATGTGCCGGGTCGGCGGGCTCAGAGGTGAACGGCGTGAAAAGGAAGTGGTAGTAGCGGCGCGCCTGCTCGTGACGGCCGGCCGTGCGAAGCTGCTCGGCGACGAACAGCGGCGCGTGGAAGAACACCTCCCAGTTGTAGAGCGCGTACGCGCAGATCGGATCGAAGTCCATTCCCTCGGCAGGGGTGTCGAAGACAGCGAACGGCGAATGATCGCCGTAGGCCGACACGTACGACAGGGGCGCCCGGCCCAGCGTGCCTGGGCTTTCCTGCGTCTGCTTCGTGTATAGCCGGTCGATGCCGTCGTCATACGAGTGCACCACCTCGCGCAATTCGGCGGCGAACGGGTGATACGCGGGAGTGAGCACCATGTCGGAACCGGGATGCGGCACCTGGCCCGCGAGACTCCCGAGCGCCGCCCGGGAAAGGCCGATGAACGAGCGGTACTGGTCGTTCACCGCGAACGCGTCGGACGCCGGAGTGTAGGAGGTCTGCATGACGAAGTAGCTGGTGTAGTCCTTGAACCCGGACTGCGACGTGCTGACGTCCAGCGCGCGCCG
Organism: Nonomuraea sp. NPDC051941; assembly: GCF_044593615.1. NCBI lineage: Bacteria > Bacillati > Actinomycetota > Actinomycetes > Streptosporangiales > Streptosporangiaceae > Nonomuraea > Nonomuraea sp. NPDC051941. Next base: position 139,937 of record NZ_JBIUCF010000002.1, on the reverse strand, counting down.
CGTCGAGTCGGCGGCGACGACGAAGAAGCCGCTGTCGAGCACCGGACGGTCGACCGAAGAGTTGCCCGTGAGCGGGACACGGATCTTGAGCTGCTTCGCCGTGAGCGCGGAGCGCATCCGGTTGTCGTTGAACACCAGGCCAGGCCACGGCGTATATGTGGAATCCGCCCAGAACACGCAGGTGCAGTCGGCTCCCACGTTGAATCTCACGGGCGCGAGCGTCGCCGTCGTGTCCATCTGGTACTGGTGATCAGCGCCGAGCCACGGGTCGAGGCCGCGGTTCGACTGGTTGACGACGATCGACACCACGTCGCGCTGGAGCTCCATCGTGCCGAGGTACGGGGCGTCGGGTGAGGCGTCCTGGTCAGCTGCCAGCACGGGCGCCGCCGGGCTGTAGACGTCCAGGTTGACCACGTTCGCCGAGACGACCGGCGCGGTGACGAAGCGACCGCGGCCTCGTTTCTGGTGCAGGAGCGCGCGGGTCGAGGTCTGGACCGACGACCACTTGCGGCGATCGCGCACGACCCACCCGTACGTCAGGTACGAGACACCGCGCGGAAGCGGCGCCTCCGGCGAGCTCGTGTTCTCGGTCGCCGGAGGCAGCTTCTGCCGCGGGTCGGGATAGTCGGCGAACATCGGCCACACCAGCGTGGTCCTGCCGCGGCGGTGGAGGAGCGCGAAGTGGTTCCCGGGGGTGCCGATGTCGATCGGCTCCCACGGCGTCCACACCCCGCCGGCCAGCGTCCGATGGAAATGCGCCGGCGGGGTCGCGCGGCTGCGCGCCACGACGTGGAGCTGCGGCTCATAGCCGGCGCCTTCCTCCAGGTTGCTCGACACGGCCAGGTAGTCGAGATTGGAGATGTCTTCCAGGCCCTTCAGGTAGGTGTCGAGCGCCTCCCGGACACTGTCGTCATCCTTGTCGCTCTGACGCACCTCCTTGGCGTACCCGTCGAAAAGCGCGGACGCGTTGGAGCGTCGCGCGACGCTGAGGAAGTTCTCCGGGTACAGGAATACCAGGCGGTTCGCCTCCCACAGACGATAACGCTGCCGCCAGTCCCACTGCCTCCAGTGGTCGGAGTGGAGCAGGTCGCGCGCGATGTCCTCAAGGCCCAGGAAACAGCGTTGGACGAACAGCTGGATCGCCGCGTTGGCCTGGACGATCCGTGAGGTGTCCATGCAGTCGTCCATCTCGACGTCGAGAAGGTATGCCCCGTACAGCTCCGCCGAGCTCTTGGGATCGTCGGGCCCGGCCGTGGCGAGCAGGTAGCGGACCAGCGCGTCTCGCCGGTGCTCGCGTAGCTCGTCCTGCACTTGTGTCGACGTGATCAGCCACTGCTCGCTCGACAGCCGGGAGCGGATCGCGTTGCGGACGCCGACCGCGTCGGCCGCGGTCGGCCACGCGCGCGCCCACCCGTTGAGCGTGGCCGGAGTCGCGCCGAGTAGCGTCGACAGTTCAGCGCAGCGGCGCAGCGCGAGCAGATGGTCACTGGTGATGATCGTCGCACGATCGATTCCACCGGCCCCGAACTGCGTGTCCCAGAATCCCGTGATGACGGAGACGTCGATCGCGAGCGCCTCCGACAGCCGGGCGGCGAGTTGCTCCCGCGTGCTCCCGGTGTCCGGGGCGGCCGACACGAACTGGATCAGGTCGGAGCCGGTCGCCGCCTGGGCGTACATCGACCGTAACTGGCGCGCGTTACGATACGCGGCCCAGCCTGGCGTCCGGATCGCCTTGACGACATCGGGCAACCGCGCGATGTCGGCCGCGTGCTCCGCGTCCGTCTCGAGGGCGCGCGCGAACGCCGGTATCCGCGCGAGCAAGGAGAGCGTGTCTGCGGGGATCGGCGCGGTGTACAGCCTGGTCACGAGCGCGCCTGAGCCCATCGCGTCGTCGATGGCGAGCAGGAGCCGGCCGAGCCGGCTGTCGACGCCGAGCCACGCCATCACCGGTGTGGTCCAGCTCCGGCTGTCGAGGATGTTCTGACGCACCTCCGCATCGGTCGGTGCGGTGACGCCCGACTCGATCAGCTGATCCCGCGTGTTCGCACGCAGCCCGTCGAGCGCGTCGACGAGTTGCTGGGCGGGCGGCACGGTCGCCGCAGCATCGCCGAGGAGGATCGCCAGCTGCCCGTCGTCCTTGACTGCTGTCGTGAGCTGGACCGCCGCGATCAACGTGAGGAGGTCCGAGGGCGTGCCGAACGGGTCGACCGCGCGGCGTAGCAGCAGTTCGAATCGCTCGACTGAGACGCCGAGAGCCGACGCGAGACGGGCGTGCCGGTAGAGGACGCTCAGGTTCGCGAAGGACACGTCGGCGCCGGTGAGCCCGGTCGCGGTGACGATGAGCTGGAGATCGGGCTCGGACACGCCGAGACAGCCCGCGAGCCGCTCATCCACTGCGGCGAGGGTACTGGTGTTCGCTACCGGGTCGCGGAACACCCCGGGCGGCTCGCCCCCATCGGTACGCGAAAGGAAAGTCCGAGCGTAGAGCGTCTCGCGGCCGTCGAACTCCGCCGTCGTGGCCGCGTCGCCAGCGGCGAACGGCAGGTAGAGGAAGGCGAGTTCTTCGGCGGACAGTGGTGTTGTCCGCTGGGCCTCCAGCAGCGCGGCGAGGCTTGTCAGTGTCGCCTCACCGAGCGTCCCGCCGGTGGCGCGGATCACCAGGTCGAGTTCCGCGATCGACAGCGGGACATGGCGTGCCAGCCGGAGAAAGCGATGCTGTCGATCCTGCGCGGTGAGCTCGAGCCGGACGACGTCGCGGTCGGTCGCGCGGCACAGATCGGCCTCGATGCCGGCCCTGAGCTCGATTCCCGCACGCACTCCCGCACCGTCCGGCGGGTTGGCCCAGGGAGCGGCCAGCAGGGCGAGGAGTTGGTCGTAGGACAAGTGGTCACGGTCGGTCGGGCTGGGGGCCGAGTGCAGGAAGTCTTCAAGCGTCACGGTGGGGCCCACAAATCCCCACTGGGCCTGCTGCGGCGCCCCGGACGCGGCCGCGACCGTGATCAGGGTCCGCTCCGTCGGTACGATCGCGAGCTGCTCGGAGGCGCGCTCGATCGCCGTGCCCTTGGCGAAGACGCGCATGAGGTCGAGGCGCGTGATGTTCTGCGTGCCCAGGTACAGCCGCACCTCCTCGGCCGCGAGATCGAACGGCATCACCATGCGGTCGGAGAACGCGGCGAGCGGCCCGGAATACACCTCGAGGTCGATGTGCTCTGGGTAGGCACGGATCTCCTCCGCGGTCAGCGTCGTCTGGCGTTCCCTGCGCCGCTGATCGAGCATCGCCCGCGTGATCGTCGGTACCGGGTTCGCGCGATCGTCCGCCCGGATCGCGACCGCCTCTTCGAGCAGCTCGCAGACCAGGTCGATGTACGGAACCAAGGTCTCGGTGTTCGCACAGTTGAGATTGATTTTGATCAGATCGGGCCGGCGGCCGATCAGGACGTCGTAGGGTTTCGGGACCGGCCCCGGCGCGCGCTGCAGCCACACCAGCAGGTCGACGAGGTACGCCGCGGGACTCGTCACCGACGAGCACTCGTCGCACTCGCAGTAGTCGGGCGAACCGAACAGGAACTCCCAGCTCGGAGCTCCCTGGATCTCGGACCGGCTCGCGACCGTCGCACCGCTGCCCGGGCCAGGATCGAGAACCGTGACCGATGGTCCGGACGCGTTCTGGTTCATACGCAGGAACAGGCTGACGGTCGCGCGGTAGTGAGTGCGCGCGCGCCGGTGGACCCTGGCGAGCTCGTCGGCGCTCAGCTCTTCGTCGGCACGCGCGACGAACGACGCGCGATCGGTCAGGGCGATCTCCGCCGACGATGTGAAGCCCTTCTGGTACAACCCCGCGGCGACCCTGCCGTGACCGGTGAGGCGGGCGACGCGCTGCAGCGCCAGGCTCTCCGCGCGTACTCTGCTCGCGACTCTGGGGTCGTCACCCAGCAGGCGATGCTTGTACGCACCTTCGATGTTGAGAGTCAGCAGGTCCCGTTCCTCGGCCGTGAGGAACGCGCGGGTCTCGGCCGCGACCCTGGGCAGCCGGCGTAACAGGCCCTCGGCGACGAAGTCCCGATCGAGCCGGTCGACCAGGTCGCGGCCGGCCCCGGCGGGGTCCGGGCGCGAAGCGGTCATCGTCCCGACGAGCGCGTCGAGCCGTTTGGTGTCGAGGCGCGCGAGCTGGCGTCCCGTCGTGATCCGGCGTCCGGCGAGCAGCCGCACGGCGGTGGCGTCGTACTCGACCAGCGCCGCAAGACGCAGCCGCTCCAGCATCGCGGACCGGCCCTCGTCGCCGACGACATGCGACAGGTCGGCCAGCAGCGGCTGGGCGACCGGGCGCTGCAGCAGGATGCCCGCGGCCTGCTCCACCTGGGCGCCGGTCATGCCGACCGCGTCGAGCAGCTCTCTCCAGGTCGAGACGCCGGGGCGCGAGTCGAGGGCGCGGACGCTTCGCGCCGTGGCATGCGCGGCCAGTACCTCGTCGAGCGCGCGCACGTTGCGCGAGGAGATCACGCCGTTGTCGACGGCCTGCACGACCGTGTGGCGCAACGCTTCTGGATCGAGGGAGAGGACGTGCGCCGTCGCCATCTCGGCGATGCGGTCGGTCAGTTTGTCGTCGCGGGCGTCGCTCTCGAGCTGCCGGAAGAACGCCTCCGGGTACCCGCCGCCGGCCTCGACGATCGAGGTGGCGTCGACGACCGGAGGACCCACGGCAGGGTTCAGCGACCTGCCGAGCACCGCGAACAGGACCGCCCGCGGATAGCCGAGCCGTCGGCTGATGCGCGCCGACAGCGCGTGGACCGCCGCGTGGCCACGCGAGATGCCCACCGTCTCCGCGAGTGTCGAGACCTCGAGCACGTTGACCGATTCGTTCAGATCCGCGAGGTCGCGCCCGAGAGGCTCGAGTGTCGCGTTGATCAGCGACTCGCGCAGTTCGAAGGTGCCGGGCCGCGGCACCGGCTGCGCGAGCTCCGACCACTCGATCCAGCTCGCCGCCTGCGCGCGCCGCGGCGGCGACACGTACAGCCGCCTCCGTTCGCGGTTGAAAGCAATGCGGATGATCGGCGCTGACTCGGCGGTGAAGGTGGCCGAGAACTCGCCTTCCGCGTTGGTCCGCGTCTCGGTCAGGATCTGCTTGTCACCGCTCAGGGTGTCAGACCACACGATGACGCGGATGCCGGCGAGCCCGCCCCTGACGTCGATGGCGCCCGCGACCAGGTAAGTGTTGTCGTCACTGGGAGCGTCGAGCCTCACGTCGTGGCCACGCGCACGAAAGAGGGCGTTGATCAACGCCTGCTCGTCGGCCGGCGTCGCGGGCGTCATGCCCGCGAGGTTGCGAGCAGCGAGCTGGATCGGCGCGTCCGCATCGATCTTCCCAATTCCCAAGAGTCGTAGTAGCACCGCGTTCATGCGGTCATTCCTTCTGATCGTCCGGAATGTCGAGTGCGCGCAGGTAGCCCGCCGCCATGCGCAGGTTCGAGAACGCGATGTACTCGCGCGAGTACGACTTCGCGTCGGCCTCCGGCCCCGCGAGCCAGTCGTTGAACTCTCGCCAATAGGTCTCATTGAGTTCACGCAGGTCCTCGCGGGCCTCGGGAGGGGAGCTCTCGACGAGGTTGTCGCGATCGACATCGTCGCCGATCCCCCAGATCTCGGCGTATGGCACGAGCGCGCGCAGGTTGGCGGGTGCGTGATCCTCGTCGAGGGGCACTCGCCGCGCGTAGAACGCGCCATAGCGTCGAGCCAGCTCGGCACGGTCACGTGCCACGAACGTATTCGCCATGGTCACCGCTTTCCCGAAACCTTCTTGAGCTCTTGCAGGTACTTGTCGAATGCCTGCCAGTACTGACGCTGGATGCTCACGGGCGTCTTCGACTCCTTGAACATCTGCTCGGCAAGCGCGCGCATCTGACTCTCCGTGATCTTTCCCCAGTCGAGCGGTGCGCCCGTCTTCGCCTCGATCTGCGCCATCCACCTGTTGAAAACGCCGCGTGTGATGTTGTGTGCCTCCTCGGGCATCAGCACCGTCGGTGCGTCGTTCGCGTTGTAGAACTTCTTGAAGTGGCGCCTCATCCACGAACTCATCACTCCGTGGTGCGACTCGTGATCGATCGGGCGAGGCTTGGGCTGATCTCCGTGCCTGCGAACCTCCCAGCGCTCGGTCGGTGTCTTGCCCCCGCCCCCACCGGCCTTGGACATCAGGACGACGCTGGCGGCCAGCGGTACCGCGCCCTCGACCACTGGCGCGGTGACGCCGACGGTGGCCAGTGCGAGGCGCTCACCGACGACGATCGGTACCGAGACCGAGATCGTCTTCGGGGTGATCTTGATGTTGCCGGCGCTCTCCGCCGCCATGTAGCTGCTGAACAACAGCTCGCCGAACGCCGGCGCATCGCCCTGCATCGCCCGCTCGGCCTGAGCCGCGATGCCCTTCGGGATCGCCGCGATCCCCTCCTGGCGGAACGCGTTCACCATGTCGGCGAACGAGTTGTCCTGCAGCTCGTTCCAGAAGGCGGCCCGGCCGATGTCGTAACCGAGGTAGAACGTGTTCTCGAAGGCGCCCACGATGCCGACAAGCGCGCCGTACCCCGCCGCGGAGTTGAACCAGGTGTCGCCGCGGCGCATGTCGGCGGTCACCCACTCAAGGTTCTCCTTCGTCTCCTGCCACTTGTTCCCGCCGGTGAGGAGCCAGGTGGTGAGCCGGATCCTCGGTTCCGGTTCACTGCCGTCGGGGTCGTCGAAGGTGATCGGGTTGCCGTGCGCGTAGACGTAGAGCGACATTCCGCCCTCGATCCCGGTCCTGTCGGCCGAGCACCAGCGGGCGAGCCAAGGGGCGTAGTAGCGAGCGCCGTAGTAGTAAAGACCGGACTCGACGTCACGCTCCCTGCCCGCATGGCGATACCGCCGGGGCTCCTCGAGCTGCGGGTCGCGGGCTTGATAGGTCGTCGCGCCGTACGGCGAGTACTCCTCGTAGCCGGCGACCTCCGCCGCCGCGCTCAGCGTGAGCGCCGTCGACCCGGTGTGCTCGCTGTGCTGGTACGTGATCCGGGTGGCCGGGACCCCAGGCTCGTTGCCCGCGGTGCGCGTCTCCACCAGCGCGACGCGCTCGTGGCCGTCCGTGATGTGGAGCGTCTCGCGCGTCAACACCACGCTGCCGTAGCGGCGGTACAGCTCGGCGGAGCCCAGGTAGACGCGCTCCTCGCGCACCGCGCCCGCCGGGGACTGTGTGACCTTGCGCACGCGCCGGCCGCTCGCGTCATAGACGTAGAACGTACGCTCGCCGTTGTGCAGGGTCCCGTCGGTGTCATCCGGGGCGACCGCCTGGCGCTGGATCATCTGTAGCTGGTCGCGGAAATCCCATCGCATGACCGCGAGGTGCTGCATGCGGAGCATGTTGCCGTGCGCGTCGTAACCGGCGCCGCCGGCGCTGAACACCTCGGTCGTGCCGCCGACCGCCGACGAGGTCAGCCGATTGCTCTGCTCGGCCGGCTCGAGCCGGCTCGCCTCGGCGTAGGTGAACGTGCGCGTCCAGCCCGGCTGCGCGGGGTCGAGGCCGGCGTGCCGGATCGAGGTGATGTTGCCGACGTCATCGTGCTCGAAGCTCTCGACGTAGCGTCCGAGCGCGTTGCCGTCGTTCGGATGCGCCAGACCGATGCGTGGCACGTCGTTGTACGAGTGGCTGACCGGGACGCCGACGTTCTGGCCCAGGTGCTCGCGGCCGGTGGCCTCGACCAGCCGATACAGCGGGTCGTAGGTGTAGTCGCGGCTGGCGTCGACGCGCCGGTTGCGGAAGAAGATCGTGTGCTGGGCGAGATCCGTGACGCGGACGACGTTGCCCATCGGATCGTAGGTGTACTGCAGGTTCTGCAGCCCGCACGGCGCGTTGGGCGGTGGATCGCCCGGCGCCGCGGTCGCGTCGGGCGGCGGTTGCGGGTTCTGGCAGTCGTCGGCGAAGGCGGTGCCCCGGCGCGTGTAGATCCGCCGTGGGAGAAACGTCAGAGGGTCGTACGAGCAGGTCTTCGTCACGCCGTTGCGATAGGCGACCAGGGTGCGCTGGCCCTTGGCGTCGTACTCGATGTCGTCGATCCCGACGTTCGCGGGTGGCAGGGCGACCGGATCGAGCAGCGCCGCCGGCACGGCGGCGACGCCGACCCAGACGTCGATGCGTTCCAGCAGGTTCGCGGCGTTGTAGGCCGGCTGAACAACGTCGATCAGCGCGTCCGGCCGGTCGCCATGTGGCGGGACAAGCTGAACCACGCGGTCGAGAGCGTTGAACGCGGCGCGACTGGAATACCTCTCTGGCTCGAGCAACGGAGCGAGGGCGGCCTCGAGGGCGGCAAGGTCCAGCGCGGTGGTCGCGGTCGCCGGCACCTGATTGTCCACGGCGGTCCAGCTGACCTCGCGGTCGTAGGCTCGCGCCAGACGGCGCGTGTCGCCGAGCTGATTGCCCTTGAAGTCGTGACCGTCGTCGGCGAGTGCTCCGGCCTGATCGAGGTGGAGGTAGATCCGGCCACGCAGGTTCAGCGAGGGGTCCGGATGCTGCTCACCGTAGATCAGGCGCTCGACGAGGAGCTCTTGACCGGCCGACAGCCCGCTCACGAACGAACGAACGGGCCGCCGGAGGGGATCGCGCTCGGTGCGGAACGCGTGCCCTCTGTCGTCCCACGAACGGCTCGGCTTGCCGAGCGCGTCGCACAGCTGCCAGCGGGACCCTGACTCCATGCTCTGCTGCCGGATCGGCAGGCTGCGAAGGTCGTAGGTGTACGTCGCGACGAGCCGCCCGGCGGGGTAGCCGGTGGCGGGCACCGCGTCGCGCACGGCCACCCTGTTGCCCTGGATGTCATAGCTGACACGAGCGGTGATGAGGCGTGGTGTCCCGCTCGCGTCCCACCCGTTGTGGGCGATCGTCAGAATCTGGCGTCCGAACACGTCGAAGTACGCCCGTGTCGGCGTGCGCGCATGCTCCCGCGTGCGCTGCGCGGCAGCCTGCTCGGACGTCTCGCGCCCGCCGCTGACGCGTTCGTCGAACCAGGTCTGCCAGCCGGAATCCAGCGTCGCCGTGTAGGCAGCTGCGTAAGGGGTGATATGAGGATCCGTACGCGGGTCGTCGAGCACCGTGTCGTTGGCGTCCCACGTCTCCTGGCTCCACGGACCGAACAGCACCTTGTGGTACGTGTGGTTCGGCATCAACGTGGCCACCGCGCGGTCGGCGGGGTCGTAGAAGACGACCGCGCTCACACCGGCGGCCGAGGCGAACTCGAAAGCCTGGGTCGCGCTGAAGAACGGCTCGTAGCTGCGGACCGCCTTACCCTTGTTGTTGTAGACGGTCCGGCCGCTGCCGACCCACCGGCCGCCTTCGGCCTGTGTTTTCATCTGGATGTCCCTGCCGAGCCCGTCGTAGTAGACGAACGCGTGCTGGGTCGCGGTCGCCGCTCCGCCTGTGGCGCTGTGGTGAAGCCGGCGTGCCAGCGTGTAGACGGCGATGGGCGAGGGCGAGGCGGTCGTGCGGGTGCGCGTGTACGCGAACAGGTCGTAGACCACGCGCGTGGTCGCGCGGCCGAGAATCGCGAGCGGATCCACGAGTGGGTCGGCGATGTGTGCGAGAGCGACCGCTTCCTCGAGATCGGCCTGGAAGCCCGTGAGCGAGTCGCCGACGACGGGGCCGCCGGATTTGCCCATCACGGCGGTACCGGTCACCATCCCGCGCATGTCGAACGCGACCTCGCGGACGTTCCCGTTGATGTCGCGCACCCGGTGCGGAGCCAGGACGCGATAGTCGTTCGTGGCAAGCTGCTCGTTGCCGACCGGGTCGCGCGTGGCGACGGGAAGTAGGTCGTACGCGTCGTACGTCAGGATGCGCTCTGTCGGGGCGGTCGCCGTGTGAAAGGGATCGCGTAATCGCACCGGCAGGAAGAAATGCTCGCGCGCGTAGGCTAGCTCCTCCACAGCCGTGTGGCTCGGTTCCCTCGACAGGAACGTGAGCCCGGATGGCGCCCACCACTCGTCGTCCGCGTCGGTCGCGGGAAACAAGCCTGCGGCCTTGAGATCCTGGCTCACCCGGAAGCCGTCCGCCGCGAGAGCCTCTGCCGGGGCGGTGAGCAGATCCTCCGCGGGGTGTCCGTCGCGTGTCCGGCTCAGCACGGCCGACAGCATCGGTGAGGTGAACGACAGCTGGAACCTCTCGCCGGCGTGCGCACGGCTGTGCGAGGTCCCGAGCGGCAGTAGCGCGGTCAGATCGTCCCTGCGGTAGAGCACGCGTTGATGATCGAACAGCCGCCTGCGTGCTGGAGCCACGGGGTCGCCGGCCGGGAAGTCACCCAGGACGAAGCGGCTTGCTGGGCCCGTCGCCGCGTATCCGGTGAGCTCGTAGACGCGGGTGCTGGCGGGGAGCGGGAGTCGGTAGTTGAGATCGGTGTCGATGGGCGTCGTCAGATCGTGCTCGGTACAGGTGACGTAAGTGCGCGCCTGCGCGGTTCGGTCGATTTCGAGCGGGAGTGATGCGTCCGGCGCCCGACGCCCGTAGCCGACGGATACGGAGCGCCGCGCGTTGCCGAACGCGTCGACCTCGATGGTGAGGACGTGTGTCGTGCGCGGGTCGGCGGGATCGCGTTCGTAGTTGTACGTGATCGACTCGCGTGGGTGCACCATGAACACGCCGTGCCGGTTGCTCCCCCGGCGCTGGAGGCACTGGATCGTGAAGTTCTGCTCGACGACCGTGTAAGGAAGCGCGGCGCGCGCCGAGTGGTCATCCGCGTAGACCTCGCTGCGTAATCGCGAGCCACGCAGCGCGCGGCACGCTTCCCGTTCCTCGACGAATGAGAGCGAGAACGGGATGACGGTATCGTCGAGGAGCATGGCGTCCGCTTCAGCGGCGGAAAGGCCGGGCTCGTGGAAATAATCGGCCGCGTAGTGGGTGGAGATGCCCTGGTGCCCGAAGTACAGCCCGGTGTGGAACCAGGTCTTGGTGTGGATCGGTGGAACACTCGCGCTTACGGCGGCGTCGTCGTTCGCCGGGTCGTAGCCGGTTAACGTGCCGAACTCCTCCGCATCCCACTGCTCGACCATCCCGAAGCCTCGGAACTCGCGTTCATCCGGGTCGAAGTAGCCATCATGGTAGGCGTAGCGACACACGAAACGACTGCGACTGACGTGATCGATCGTGTCGACTCGCGTGATCACGTGGACCGGGAAAGGAAGCCGGGTGAGCCACGGCCTGCCGGCCGCCTTGTCCGCCAGGTAGAAACGTGTCGAGGGACGGTACTCGATCCGCGTCTCCGTACCGAGGTTGTTGTCGAACCCGATCAGAAGGTGCGGCTTGGTTCCACCCATCAAGTCCACGTACGCGACGGGCTGGGGCGACGCGGGCGACGCCGACGACAACACCAGGCATGCCGTACCGGCTCCTAGCAGGTCGATCACGCTGAGTCGAGCGGCTGAGTCGACAACGGGCATCGACATGATCGACGTCGTGTCGGACAGGCGGTTGCCGGCCTGGTTGAAGTAGAGCCTGACACCGTCTCGGCCGAGGTACGCGAGGTCGCTGGTGCCCGATCCGTCGATGTCGGCGAAGCGAGCACGCAGGGGATCGAACTGGTCCGGTGAGTCGAACACGGGGCAGTTGTCGAGCGTCACCTTCGACCCGAACCGGCCATGCCCGAGATTGGGCCAGTAGCAGACCTCGCTGTAGCGGACTCGCACGAGATCGGCGAGCCCGTCACCGCTCATGTCGGCGAGCTGGATCGATTCCGTTCCGTCAGCGAAAACGATTGCAGGTCCGCGCTGCTCGTCAGTGGCCTTGCCCAGAATGGAGGCCGGCTCGAACCCTTCCCTGCCACTCGAGCGGTACCACACGAACGCGTCGTGCTGAGTGATCAGCAGGTCCGGGTAGCCGTCACTGTCGAGATCGATGAGCCGGAGGTTCGGGTCCTCCCAGTCCACGCGTGGCACCTTCGTGAAGGGAACGAAAGGCGCCCAGCCGGACTGCGGCACACGTGCGAAGAACCCGGCGATCGGGGGCGCGTTCGCGACGAGATCGACGACGCCGTCGCCGTCGATGTCGACGAGATGCCGGCCAGGACCGAGCACCGCCGGGACAGGCAGCCGTCCCTGGACCACAGGCGGTGCGAAGGTCGCATCGCCGAGGTTCGCCTTGTAGTACCAGGCCCCGGCAGTGAGGATCAGCACGCCCGGCAGTCCCTCGCCATCGAGATCGATCCACTGCGCGCCAGTGGTCTCGACCCCGCCGTCCAGACCGGCGCGACTGCCGGCGTCAAGGACATGAAGCCGGTCATGGACGACCGCCCGCGAGTAGGTCAGCTCGAGAGACGGCCACGACGCGCGGGCATAGGTGGTCCCACAGGTTACAGGATCGGCCACTCGCCGGTGCCCGACCTGCGTCGCGGCGCTCAGGTAGGTGACACTCGGCGTCTCGTCGTAGGTGAGATCGAGCGAGCGGATCAGACAGTCCGCTCCGAGCTCGGCGAACCGGTGGAACATGAGGACGCGATGACACAGCCGGTAGCTTCGGACTTCGAAGCCCGAACGGTAGGTCGAGAACGGGTCCGCACGCACGCTCCAGGGCGTGGCGCCGACGCGCTCGTCGTCGCGCGGAGTGGGGTTCGCCGGATCGTGCTCGCCGTAGTCGAACACGACCTCGAAATGCCAGGCCGCGTCGGCATCGGGTAGCGGAGCCTCGCGGTCGAGCACCGGAACGGCATTGCCGTACTGGATCCGCTTGAGATAGCGCTGCGCGGTAGCGAGAAACGTGCAGCTACCGTCGGCGTGCCACTCGAAACGGGAGGCTTCACTCGCCAGCGTTTCGTCGATCGCCGCAGGATCCTCGGACCTGTATTCGTAACGTGCGGCATTGCCCCGGTCATCGCGAGTCTCCTCGAGCAACCAGGAGAAGACGCGGCGCCGGTCACCCGGGTCGGCGATCCGCGCCGCGTCGCTGCGGCCGTAGATGTTGAGCACGTTGTCCCCCGACAAGGAACGCCAGTGCACGTCGCCACTCGTTCGGTGGGTCCAGCGTTCGATACGGGCGAAACCGCCTTCGACGCGCGGCCGGAACCGGTGCACGTGAAAGTCTCCACGCCGTTGCACCGGGCCGCCGACGACGAGGTCTTCCGCCCCCGACAGGATGAACGTGTCGGACTCGACGGCGTCCTCGTAGCGTGGCAGGCCCTTGGCAGTCTTACGGGTGATCGCTGGAGTCGACAGCTGCCAGCCGAGACCGAACGGTCCGTTGCCGGCACCCGAGTCATATGACAGGCGCAGATCGAGCGAGAATCCTGCGCGGCCCGGGGAGGCTGGCAGGGTGAGTGCCAGCGTTCCCGTTCCAGCGGCGGCGTTCGTGGAGAATTTCTCCTCGCCTCTTATCGCACCGCCGCCTTTGGGCAGCGCGATGCCCGGAAGCGCTCCATCCGCGATTCCGCTGTCACCGGCGTCCGACGCCGCGGCAGCAGTTGCCGCGGGACTTGCGCGCGTGTGTGCTCTTGTCGACTGTGCCGGCTCACCGTCGTCCATCTCTTCCCCCACACGGCGCAGTAGCAGCCACACCGGCCCATCCCCGTAACGAAGGCGACTCACTATCACCGTCCTCGCGGCTCATACGGCAGTCAAGAGCCACAGACGCATGATCACTCGATTCGGCGATCGATCGGGGGAGTTCGCCCAGTTCGGTGAGGTAGGGCGCCCGGGGCTCGAACCCGGAACCTACGGATTAAAGTCCGCAATTATTGTTGCCGAAAACGCCCAAGAATGCCGCCCGGTGCTATGCCGTATCGGGTGGAGGTTGTCACCTGAAGTGACAACCTCTGTCGCGCCGTTGCAGGAAGTCGCGGAAGCTGGTGTGGTACAGGCTGAACCTCGGCCCGCCGCGCGTCTTCTCCCGGTGCAGGAACTGCAGCCAGTGGTCGAACACGTCCTGGACGGCCAAGACGTCCACTTCAGGCTCCAGCGGACGGAGGACCTGCGAGACCAGTGCGGGCGAGTTCGCACACCACATAGACGACCCACAGCTTGAGGCGGGGCAGCGGATCGGCCATCATGCCCATCAGCTGCCAGTGGGGCTCGTAGTAGCTCTCCAGTCCCTGTGGCAGGTCCTTCAGGTCCAGGTCACGGAAGGGACCGCGGGTCAGGTCGGGCAGGACATGGCGCAGGTACATGAAGTTGGCCTCGCTCTTGACCACCATCAGCTCGACGAACGCGTCAGGAGCCAGCGGTCGTCCGGCGAGCCAGGAGCTGAGCTGCGGGGTGGCTGTGGCGAGGGTGAGATAGGTGCGGATGTCGCGTGTCGTCTCGGCACGGTGCGCATTCAGGTCGTAGAGCCGGGTGGGGGAAAGCATCTCCACAGGGGCGGTGTGGCGGCGTCTGGTGAGCAGGAAGTAGACCCCCTTGGGCGGATCGCGGGGCAGCAGCAGGACGTTCGCGCCGCCCGTGCCGGGCTCGGCCGCCTCGTCGAGCGCGTCCACCGCGATGACCAGCCGCTCGCCGGGGCCGAGCGCTGCACTGGCTTCGAGCAGCAATTGGTTGACGACTGGCCCGTAGCGATCGTGGGTTGGCACGTCCAGCGGCGGGCGATGCCGAACCTGTCGGTGAGCTGGTCGGTGAGGCCCGTGACGAACTGGTCGATGCCGTCGATGCTCTGGCTGCGGACTTTGAAGTGCGCGACACAGCCGTGCGGCGCACATACTCGGCCACGATCGAGGTCTTGCCGGAACCAGGGTCGCCCTCCACGATGAAGCAGCCCCGGTCGGTGGAGGCGAGGAAGTCCTCGATCGCTGCGAAGACGTAGTCACGGTCGACGAAGGCGTCGGTCTTCTCCTTGGCCAGCTCGGCCATGCTCTGCCGCAGAGCAGAGCAGGGCTGGCGGGCACCGTACGGTCCCGGCCGCCGCGCGCAACCTCCTCACGCAGCTGGGCCAGCAGTTCTGCCTGCGCCGCCGCGTCTGTCTGCCGGACCCGTTCCGGCAACCCGCCGCGCTCTGCGGCGATCTCCCGCACGGCCCTGATCAGCGCCTTCTCCGTGATCTCCGCGAGCCCGGAGGTGTCGAGGCCGAGCCGTTGGAGCAGCTCGCGCCCACTGACCGTGCCTTGGTCGTGCCTGAACTCGCTCTCCACGAGGGGGGTGAGCTGCTGCTCCAGCCCGACACACAGGGTGCCCGGCGCCGCGGCCCGCGTACGTCTCAGCCCGCCCGCCGTCCGCCGAGAAGGATGCCAACCTCCCGCACCACGGCTCCCTCCCAGGCGCCTCGGGCAGCCCGGCCTGCGGCTCTGTCAGCGCCCGCCGGAGGACGACCTGGCCGTCCTTCTCCGAGAGCACGATCCGGACCGACTCCAAACCCGCTCGACGGCCCAACCCAGGAAGATCTCCGCAAGCGCCCGTCTCGCCCTCCTGTGCGCCGACCGACACGATGAGTGCCCTATCGGGAACGATCCAACACAATCTCCCCTCGAAACGATCAGTGCAGGTCCGGTTTGCGCGATGGCCGGCGCCGGGCGAGCAGCGGGTGGCGGAAGTGGTAGGAGGGTCCGTTGCGGCTCAGAACGCTGCGAGTGCCGAAATCACGTCCGACGGTTTCACTTGCAAGTCTTTGGGACAGGGCGGCGATCTTTGCGGCGTTCCTGCGCGCGGTCAGCAAGGACGCCCTCAAGAAATGGGCGCCGAGCTGCGATCCTGGCGGATCCACCTGCGCACCACCAGCGATCTGGGAGAACTGGCCCGCTGGATGAATCCGGTCATTCGCGGCTGGATCGCCTACCTACTATGGCAAGTTCTACCGGACCGCGCTGAACGCCTTCCTCAAGCACATCAACCCCTACCTGATGCTGGGCGCGACGGAAGCTCAAACGGCTGCGCTCAATAAAGAAGCCCCAACGGTGGTGGACAGGGCTTCTGCACCGGCAGCAGACCCTGTTCGCGCACTGGATCTTCATGACCGAGTTCTGACGGACTGGATGAGACGAGCGGAGTGGCGAGAGAACGTCACGCTCCGTTCTGTGGGAGCCCGGAGGTGAGACTCCTCCGGGCCACCCGGCGGAATGCCCCCGTACTGCTCATCCGCGATCGGGTGGTCACGGCTGGCCGACGGCGGAAGGCGGCGTCGGAGCCGGCGCGGGATTGATGATGCCGATCACGAAGGGTTGCAGGCCAGCGAGCAGGATGGTGGCCACTCCGGTCGCCACGGCAACGGTGATCGAGGATGCCCAAGCGGACAGCGACCACAAGTTGTGGATGTCGACCAACCTGGCTGTGCGGTGGCCGCTTGCCGTGAGCACGCTGCGGTCAGCGAGGATCCCGAGGGTCATGGCGAAGGCAAATGATTGGGCGGCGAACAGCAGTTGGGCACGCCAGTCAACGCTTCCGCTGTCCGGGATCGCATGGACAAGCCCGGGAAGGATCACTGCGGCAAACAGCCAGTAGCTCTTGGTCAGGCCGGTGTCCCCCCGGAGGAGAGGAAAGAAGTATCCGAACAGCAGCCCGTAGGCTGGCCAGCCCAGCAGCAGGGGCGTCAGTGACGCCAGGGCGCTCAGATGGGGATAGCCATCGCTCACGTAGGAGCCCCAGTCGACTCCTACCAACCCGAGGGCGATCCAGGGCGACCCGACCACCGTTCCCGTCGCCAGTCCCCATAGACCTCGCCGCCACGGCCGCCGGCTGGTCAGGGAACCGAAGGCACGCTGGTGCGTCCTGACGGTGACGGTCCGCTCGGCGCTGAGCTGGATTCGGGCGGGGGAGTCCACCGTCCGGGATTCCAGATCCTCGATCGCGCGCTGCCCTTCGTCGAAGGTCGACTGCTCACTCGCCGTTCGTTCCCTGACGGACTTGCCGAGTGCGGGCAGAGTGCGACGGGCGGCGCCGGCGTGAAGTGCCCAGGTGATCGCGCTGTTCTGCTCGGACCGCTTCTGCGCCAACACGTGGGTTGCCCTGTAGACCTGGCGGGCCGGCAACAGCGCCCACGCGCCGACCGCCGCGGCGACCAGGACCAGGAGCGCGGGAGATCCGGCCAGAGAGTAGCCGTCGGATAGGGCGAGGAACCACATGAGCAATCCGAGGAGCCGGTGTTCGCGTAGTGCGTCGCGAGCGCTGACATGTGCCGTGCCCAGGCGTTGCAGGACCGCCACGATTACGGCGACCAGAATCAGGCCGAGCACGCGGTCTACGACGACTGCGTAGCCGTACACGTTCCAAAATAGAGGCTCCTGGCGTTCGGGCGGCGTCCAGGGAATCGCCAGCAGCGTGGCGGGGATGGCCAGCAGAAGAAGGGCACGGGATGTGAAGACCCGGCCGGTGATCGCAGAAAATACGAGCCTTATCACGGCCACGCCCATGAGTGCGCCGGCCGAGGCCAGGAGCAGCCAATTGATCGCCATCTCCACGCGCCAGTCCAGCGTCGCCACGACACCGAGAACGATGAGCGCGGTGAGTGAAAAGGTAAGTTGCATGATCCTGTACTTGCGACCGCGCCAGCGGCGGCTCAAGCGGACCGCGGTAGCGAGCGAACAGCCCGACAGCATGAGAACGGCAAAGGGCCGTAATTGTGACGGCAGCTCAAGCGGCGCCTTGCCGAGGTCGCCCACCAGCGTCCAGACGACTTGGACACACCAAGCGCCGAGCACCGCCACGCCGAACAGCCTCGCAATGGCAGCCATGGGGGACCACTGAGACAACGGCCATCGTCTGAGTTCCCTGATGGGAGTGACGATCATCCCCCACCAGGAGGGCAAAGTCAGGAGAAGCATCACGAGGAGCCAACCGCCGGTGAGTTCGACCGGAGCCCTGGTCCCTCCCACCACTCCGTACCAGGTGATCGAGCTGGCGCCCCCTATGAGCGCGACTCCCAGCGTCAGCATACCGAGCAAGACCTGTTCCCATCTGATCAGGTCCGAGCCGGGCGGCGCAGGGCGCAGCGCCGCTCGCAGCCCACCGTGCACCCAGGAGCCGAGAAAGGCGAGAACCGCGAATGCGACAAGCGCAGCCACCATGAACAGAGCCGCCGCAGGAAGCCAGCCGGTGGTGTCGCCAGACAAAGTGTTCGCGGCCTCGGTCCTCGTCAGCAGCAATGCGAACCCACCGACGGCCGTACCGAGGAAAATGGCGATCACCAGCATGGCACGCCAGATCGCCCGGTGTGGCGCGCTCGTCACGGCGGAGTCTCGCATGCTTGACCAGGGAAGGGACCCGCACAGGAGAAGGGCGACAAGGAGTACGAGCACGCTGGGTATCCGGGAGGATCCCTGCGCCCACCACAGTTCCGCCTCGCGCATGAACTCATTCACCGGCAGGTGCGGCATCATGGTGTTCAGCGAAATCCCGGCGGAAACGGCGCTGATGACAAAGTGGGCGAGAAGCACAGCACCTATCGCCCACTCCGCTCGCTGCCAGGCAGCAGTGAAGCCAATGGCGCCCAGAGCACCGAAGCGGCCGGCCAGGAACACCGCGATCCATCCGATCGCCGCCAGCAGGCTGAGGCGGGCAACCAGCAGTACGTCATAGAGACCGGACGAGGATTCGGAGTCGGGCGCGACCGTGCCGGACGGTCGGCCGGACCGCAGCTTCATCCGCAGCTGACCGCGGTCGGCACCTTTCACGTGCAGTGATGTGCCCGTCTGGCTCACAATCGACAGGTCTGATACTTCTACGCCTGCAATGATCAAGGAACGGGTCTTCATCTGGATCGAGCCTGGAGCCTGGAGCGAGGTTTCCACGTCCCTGGCGCGGCTGGCCTTGCCATCCTCGACGCTCGTGACGGAGATGGTGATCGATTCACTCTCCGCAGACGACGTGATGACGGGCGCCACCCACTCCAGTACAGACCCTGACACACCCACATACGCCAGAACGTTGGTGGCGAATCCGGCGGGATCTTCGATTGCCGTACCGGACCGGACCTTCTCTACCAGCCAGTCCGACTTGGGCACCACCGCCGTCACGGACACCTCAAGCAGCCCAGCGGCGTTCTCCGAGAGGCGGACGTCAACCACGCGCCGGTCAGCGGCCTCCGACCCACGTGCGGGCGCCCACAGGCAGTATGACTCGAAAGCCACGGGCACTTGCCGACCTGGAGCGCACACGTCCACCATGCGCCCCGGGCTGGGCAGGATCGACTCGAACACGCTGGCGGCCAGGACGCCGGCGGCCGACAGCAACAACAGGACGACGGTTCCCAGCGCGAAGCCGATCGAGCGCCGCAGCACCTTCGTCACTGACCATGTGGAGCCGGTTTGCTTCCCCACGCAAGAGATAGCGCTGAAAACAGGCTGCCTGTTACTGGCTCCGTCACCAGCCGAGGGGTTCGGCTGCTCAGGTGGCTACTTGGCGCAGTGTCCTGCCTCCGAGTCGCATTGCGGGCAGGGAGAAGCTGGAATGCCACTCGGAGACATGATTGATGCGGCGGCTTCCACCGCCTTGGCGAGGTCAGACAGGTGCCGCCGCCGAGGGTGAGGGGAAAGTTGGCGCGGACGCGCAGGATGCAGGCCTGGCCGTGTTCTTCCAGGAAGGCACGCAGCTGGGTGCAGGCGCCATAGGCCTCGTCCCCGGTCACGAAGTCCAGGCGCACGTCGTCGGTGTAGGTCTCACCGAGTAGGTTGATGGCCAGTTCACCCTTGGTTGCGAAGGCTCCAGCGGCAGGCTGGTGATGATCGCCGTGACGGGATCGCTGATCTGCTCGGCGGGGATCCATTGCCGTGGACCGATCAGCGCGTGTTCGGCTCCGGCGCGAATGTAGGCCAGGTAGACGACGGTGTTGATGCCGTCGACGCAGCCCATGTGCTGACGTTTGACGCTGGCGGTGGCCGTGCCCTTCTTCTCCTGGCCGGACTCGTCCAGCACTCCGATGGTCAGGCTGTCCGGCCGGGCGGCGATGTCGAGGCGGGTGACGGCGAAGTCGCGAATGGTGCTCATCACGCGCCCGTAGTGTTCCACCGGGTGCGGTCCAGCAGGCGCCGGGTGGCGTCCGGACGGCGGTCGCCGATCCACTTGGCGAGCGTCCAGCTGTTGCGTCTGGGCAGTTTGGACATGACGGCCCAACCGTATTTGGCGGCTTGCAGCCGTGGCTCGATCCGGGGGACATCGGGGCCAGCGCCACCGTGCAGCGCGGCCCGATGGGTGATGAAGCTCCTGGCTCCTCCAAACGGGTCAGAAGAGCGTGCGGGCGTTGGAGCACGTGCCGAGCACAGTGACCGTCATCTATACGTGGTGCCGGCGCGCTCTGGGTGCTGGATTCATTGTGCGGCGCCACCTACGATGACTAAATCAGGGTGTCAGCCGTGCTCGGCGCGTGCTCGTACGCCCCGACACGTACCGTCAAGGCCGGGCACCGCCCGACACGCAATGTACGCGGAGTCGGCACGAACCACCGTCAAACGGCACCGCACGGTACTAAAAGACTTCTAATCCGACGGTCGCAGGTTCGAATCCTGCAGGGCGCGCTTCTCCACCTGCGCAAACCCATGCCGCGCCCGTGCGCTGGGGCGGCATGGGGCAAATGTGAGGCAAAGCTGAGTCAGCCGCTGAGCGGCCGCCCCAGCGCGGATGCGGCGTTCAGCACCAGCCGGGCCGTCTCCCGGGCCGCCTCGTGGGCCACCTCCGGCAGCACCGAGACATACGTGTCGGCGGTCAGCACGATGCTGGCATGCCCCAGCATCGCCTGCACCACCTTCAGATCGGTGCGCGCGGCCAGCGCCAGCGTGGCGGCGCCATGTCGTAGATCGTGCAGCCGGACCGGTGGCAAGCCTGAGGCGGCCACCAGCCGGCGGAACCGGCCGGTGAGGTAGTCCGGCCGCAGCGGCGCGCCGTCCGCGGTGGTGAACACATATCCCGACTCCCGCCAGCGTATGCCCGCCCTCGCGCTCAGCTCCTCTTGCCGCTCGCGGTGCCGGATCAGCACCCGCACGGTCTCCGCGTCCAGGGCTACCACCCGGCAGCTGGCGGCGCTTTTCGGCGGCCCGACCACGACCTGGCTGTCGGCGTGCACGCGCTGCTGCGTCACCGTCAGTTCCGCGGCCTGCAGGTCGACGTCGGTCCAGCGTAGCCCGGCCAGCTCGCCCCGGCGCAGACCGCGCAGCGCGGCCAGCCACCAGGCGGCATACAGGCGGTCCTGGGCCACGCCAGCCAGGAACGCCGCGAGCTGCTGTTCGGTCCAGACCGCCACCGCCGGACGCTCTCCCGCCTGCTGCCAGCGGGCCGTCCGCCCGGGGGTCCAGACGACAGGATGCGGTCGGCGGGGATGGGGGAGTTCGGCTCCGTTGGCCGGGTTGACCGGGATCAGCCGGGCACGCACCGCCGCGTTCAGCGCGGTCCGCAAGGTGGCGTGGATCCGCACCACGGTAGCGGGCGACAGTCGGCGACCGGTCGGCGAGGGACGGGACGCGAGCGTCGCCAGCAGTCCGTTGACATCGCGGGAGGTGAGCTGGTGGAGCAGGGTCCGTCCCAGCTGAGGGATGAGGTAGAGGCGGATGTGCGTGGCGTAGCCCTGCCGGGTCGACGGACGCAGGGCGTCCTTGCTGGCCAGCCAGCGCGCCAGCCACTGCCCGAGGGTGCATCCGGCCCCCGCGCCGTCGCGGTCAGCAGCGGCCAGGGCTCGGCCTGCCGCTTGCGCTTCCTCGGGGTCGGCGTAGCCACCCTGGCGGACGCGCTGGCGCTGCCCGTCCAGGCCGCGTATTTGCACCGCGAAGTACCAGCTGCCGTGATCGTCATCTACCGGCAGACGCGGACACGTGACGCCTCGCTGACGTCCCGTTTCCGCATCCACACAGCCGCATCGCCTGCTGACCTGCACACGTGTCTTTGCCATCTGCCCCACCTCCCCCACGGTGTGCGATGACAGACGCGCCGGCTAGGGCTCGCACTCGATCGGGGGTGACCTCATCAAGTGTCCGGAGTATGGGGGAAGCTCAGGTCGGCCCAGTCCGGTCGTGGCCGGGTGACGTGACGACGCAGGACGGCGACCTCATGACGCGGCACCAAGATCTTCACCTCCTTGGAGGCGTCACCCCGCGTGAGGAGCGTCAACCAGCCGAACAACCGGACCATCAGCAGGTGCAGGAGGCGTGAGAACACGAGTGTTGAGGATTAGAAGGTCAGATCAGATGGCGTGATGAGTTATGGCCCCGCACACCGGTGGGCGTTGATCGAACCGACCTTGACGGCCTGTCGTACCCGGCCCGGCGCGGACCGGGTACGGCAGCGCTTGTGCACGACCTGCGAGAAATCGTGAACGCCATCTTGTACAGTTACGCATCCTCCTGCGAGACCGAGTCGGCGGACTCATCCACGAATACCAGCAGGTCACATGGCGTGACAGGGTATTCGGCGCCCACGCCCTACGTCAGGCACTGTCGCATGGTCTTCACTCGCGAGCCCGTAATCGGGCAGACCCGGATTTCGCGGCCCGCCTCGTCGACGACCTTCCGGCGCCCCAAGGGCCGGTCGAGCGTGACGGGCACAAAAACGACCCCGCCGCGACCACCGATGTAAGAACGCGGCCACAATTCGTCCCGCCACTTCTCAAGCAGCGTGCGCTCATGTCGCGGGCAGATGTCGCGAAGCACTACCCGGACCCGCACGCTCGTCTCGAACTCGGCCGCTTCGGCCTCGTCGGCCTTGAGGCATTCCGGGGGGTTCATACTGAACGCGTGCAGGATGAGGGCCCGGCCTTCCACCTCGACCGTGTCGATCGACCCATTGAAGGGTGGTTCAGTCGGCTGAGACTCCCGTATGGAGGCCGCCATGGAAATCGCGACGGCCAACACCAGGAGGCAGCACACGCGCCATAGGAAGGACGGGCCCAGAGGATTCATTTCTTGTAGATGTCCTTGCCGACGGCTTTCATCACGTCATGGATGTCGGTGAAGTAAGTCACGCAGGTGGACTGGACAGGCGCGTCATCGCCGACTCCGCCGCTGAAGACGCCCTTGGCCACCACGTATCCATCGCTCTGACGGAAAGTGTAGACCGGCGCGCCTGAATCACCGCCCACCGGGCACTTGCCGGTTTTCTTGCCGACCTGTACCCACCGCACCGTGCCGATGTATTCCCGGGTTTTCGGGTCTACGTACTCGACCTTCCAGTCGATGTCGGTGACCTTGAAGCGGCAGATCTGGCCGTTGGATTCGGGATTCGTGCTGGCGCCGCCGATGCAGTACTGGTCGCCTTCCCGAGAGCGGACCGAGAACCGCCCGCCCACCCATTCCTTGACGGATGAGTCCCTGCCGCCGATGAAGATGGTGGGGCTCGTGACCCGGCCGAATCCCGTCTGGATCAGGGATACGTCGCCGTAGTAGGTCGGCTGGTTCGGCAGTTTGATGGTTCCTTGACCGTCCCGCCAGTTCGTCCATTTGATGATGCCGGCGCTCGCGAGTAGCCCGTCTCCGTCAGCGCAGTGTCCGGCGCTCACCATGAGGTTGTCGGTTGCGCTCCCCATGGCGAATGCGGTCGTGCACGCCCCGGATGGGGTGTTGTCAGCCTTGAAGGGAACGAACTTGGAGCCGCCGTTGAGCTTTCCCGTGTCATTTTGCCGGCTGTCCGCGGCGGCGGAGGACTTCGTCTGGACGTTCGGGTGCGGACGGTCACCTTCTGAACGCAGCCAGATGGCGACGTTGTACGTGCCGTACCGGTCCGCCAGAGCCTTACGCAGCCCTGTGGAGGCATCGGTGGACTGCACCACGACCAGGTTGCGCTCGGGCCAGATCTGCGTGGCGAACAGGGCGGTTCCCGCCGGGATCGTCGCGTCCAGATCGAGTACCTGGTCAGTGATGGTGTTCAGCGCCTGGTAGCTGTTGGCGACCTCGACGTACCGGGGAGTGATCGAGTACGGGGTTTCCGCGGTGGCTACTGCGGAAGTCCGGGCCGCCGGCGAATCCTCGCTCTCGAAACCGATCGCGAGGGTTTCATCGGCGTCGCCGTTGTCCAGCGCGATCCCGCTCAGCACCTGGCTCGCGGTGTCCTTGCCCGCCGGCGTCGCGGGAGCGACAACCTGCCCGCTGGCCGGGTCGTAGTAGGGCGGGGCCAAGGTGGTGGTGTTGGTCTGTGCGCGGTCGTCAGCGCCGTTCAACGCGTGCACGTTTTCGGAGGAGACCGGTAGCGTGTCCAGCTTCCAGTCCGCGGGCGCGGTGAATACTTCCACCCCGTCGGGCCCGGCCGGGTACAGGACCTGAGGTGACGGGACCGGTTCTGTGACGACCGTCAGCTTCGGCACCTCGGTGCCGGGGTCGCCGTACTCAGTGGAGGCGAGCTCGCGGAAGTTGTCGAAGGTGTTGGCCTCGTTCGGCTCCTGCAGTGTGAGCCCGTAGTTGGGGCTGCCGCTTGCCCAAGCTGCGGCGATCTCCTTGACAGGCCAGTTGAGCGTGCCTCTGCCGCAGTCGCTGGCGTAGGACTGGGTGACGATCGTGGCGCCCTCGGTGGTCGTGGCCGGTTTGTTGGACCAGGTGAGGTTGTACGGATCCCAGCGGCTGGTGATCCGCCGGACCTGGATGCCGTCTCCAGCCTCTCCGCAGCCCGGGCCATCGGTGTTCACCACGGACAACTTCGCGTCGATGATGCGCTGACCTGTGAGAGCCATGGTGTCGAAGCGCAGCAGGGCGCGGTTGCGTATGCCGAAGATGCCGCCGGCCATCAGCAACGGCGAAGACGGGTCGCCCGCGCCGCCCTCGTCGGAGACGTGCACGTCCGCACTCGCGGGCATCGCGACCGAGCCGCTGATCGTCACGGGGAAGGCCGTGGTGTCCAGTTTGGCGCCGTCCAGCGTCACTCGCAGGTTGTCGCCGGACTGCTCGCTCTTGAACGCGCCGAGGGCTGATTTCGTGGTCGTACGCCGTCCTGGCTTGATGTGCAGGCGGGGCGTTGACGCGTGCAGAACGGTTCGTCCCTGAGCGTCTACGAGTTCCTCGCGACGCTCGCCGGATGAGGCGCCCTTCACTTGCACGGGAAGTGTGAGGTCCAGGGGTTTAGCCGGGCGACGCTGGAGGACGATCTCGTAGCGGAATCCTTCTGCCATGGCGCTGACCACAAGCTGGGCATCGTCGCCCAGGTCATATGTCGCTTGGTTCGCCGAGACCTGAGGGCGCGGGAGCGGGGTCGGCCATGACAGGGCGAGCGATTGACCCCCGGTGGTCGACAGCTGGGCGAACGGTTCGGACTTCCCGCCTGCGGTGAAAGCGAGCGGAGCCTTGACGAGCTTCGGCACCTGCTCCGGAGCGGTCATGGACCCAAAGACCGGAAAGATCACCGCCACGCGATACGTGGCTTGGGCAAATAGTGGCTACATCGGCAGGCCCGAGGCCACCAAGCAGAATCCAGAGAACGGGCGAATCGCAGAGGAGCGCCGTAACGCTCTACTAGCATACAAGAACGCCGCGCCTGAGCTCTTCGCATGCGGAAGAGCTAAGCCTGCATGCTGGACCTACATGTAAGATACGATATCGTCCTCAATCGATACCGCGAGCGAGAAGAGATAAAAGGATGAGGGTTACGCGGAGACGAAAGTTGACTGCAATTGCTCTTGTGATTTCTCTTCTTGTTGGAGGATGTGCTCAGCAGTCCGAAGAGGTCGACCCTGGCGTACTGGAAGAAGTTAATAAGATTGGCACAGTTATCTGGGAAGGGCGCAAAGAAGGTTTAATGGGGAGTGAAGCCGTAGTAACCCATGCCTTCTTGGTTGATGTCGGTGGCGATACTGAGGAGGAATCCCTCGGGAAGGCGGTAGCCTATCTCCAGGGCCGAAACTGGACCACCAAATTGGACAGTCGGCCGCAAAATGTGTGGCTGAAATCATCTCGGTGGAAAGGTGCCACCATTGCTGCTTATGCGTGGAGTGTCTCTGAGGAGCACGATCAACCCGAAGCGATGAAGGCCATCGAAAGTCAGGGCATCAAGCCCACGGCGCTCGTGAGCGTTTACGCGTACGTAGGTTGGTGAGGGGTCTGCACGCCGACAGTGCGCTTGCCGAAAAGTCCATCCAGGCAGGTCAAGCAGCATGTGAGTACTCGTGGAGGACTGCGCCTGCCGAAAATTCCATCCACGCAGGTCAAGCGGCATGTGAGTACTCGTGGAGAACGCCGCCGAGCCGGTCTCGTCGGCGTACATCCAGGTCGATGATTTGCGTCGGATCCGAGATCGGATCGGGGGCGGAACGCAGCGGCGCTGCTTGGTCCAGGGCTTGATGGGCCCGGTGCTGGTTGTAGAAGTGTTCGTACTCCCGCAGGGCGTGCCGCAGGTGGCGTTCGTTCCAAATGAGGCAGCGGTCGAGAAGGTCGTTGCGACACGACTGCACCCACCGTTCCATGATGGAGTTCATCCGCGGCATCCGGATGCCGGTGAGCACGGTCTTGATGCCGGCCTCGGCGATAATCTCGTTCATAAGCTCTGGGAACTTCCCATCTCGATCTCGGAGCAGATAGCGCGCCGGGCATCCCGCGTCGTTCAGATCCATCACCAGATTCTTGATCGCTTGGATGACCCAGTTGGCGCTCGGGTGAGCGGTGGTGCCGAGCACGCGGATCCGTCTGGTGGTGTGCTCGATGACGGCCAGGATGTACTGGCGCTGCCCGTTCAAGGTGATGGTTTCGATGAAATCACAGGCCAGCAGGGCGTCGGCTTGCGAGCGCAGGAAGTCGGCCCAGGTGGTGGACGCCCGCTCGGGCGCCGGATCAAGCCCTGCCTGCTTGAGGATCTCCCACACTGTGGACGGCGCGACCTTGATGCCGAGGGTGGTGAGCTCACCGTGGACCCGCCGATAGCCCCAGCTGGGGTTCTCGCGAACCAGACGTAGGACGAGAGCGCGGATGGACCGGACGGTGGGTGGGCGGCCAGGCCGCTTCGGCCGACAGGTACGGGCATGACGCCGTTTCATCAGATCGCGATGCCAGCGCAAGACGGTGTCCGGTTGGATGAGCAGCCGCAGCTGGCGCAGGACCTCGCGGGGCAGCGAGGTCAGGAGAGCGGCGAGAAAGGCCCGGTCCTCGGGAGCGAATCTGAGTTTGGTGTCGGCGCCGAGTTGGCGTTCGAGGACGGTGATCTGGTGGCGCAGGGCGAGGATCTCGATGTCCTTGTCTCGATCGCTCATGGGCAGCAGCCGCAGCGCGGCGAACGTGTTCGTGACGGTGAGATAGGCCAGACGAAGGAGCACGGCCGATCATCATGCCGTATGCGTTCGCCCTCTCCCGGTGGTTGGAGCTCGCGCCGCGACGCGAAGGCTCCAGATGGCCATGACCTGGGCGGATGCGATTATCGGCAGGCGCAGTGCCGAAGATGGCGTTCGTTCCATACGAGGCAGCGGTCGAGAAGCTCGTGCCGGCAGGACTGCACCCATCGCTCCATGATGGAGTTCATGCGAGGCATCCGAATACCAGTGAGCACCGTCTTGATGCCGTCCTCGGTGAGGACCTCGTCCATGAGAGCGGGGAACTTTCCATCCCGATCTCGGAGCAGAAAGCGCGCTCGGCAGCCTGCATCGTCCAGGTCCATCACCAGGTTCTTGATCGCCTGGATGACCCAGTTTGCACTCGGGTGCGCGGTGGTGCCGAGCACGCGGACGCGTCTGGTGGCGTGCTCGATGGCCGCCAGGACGTAGTGGCGTTGCCCGCTGAGAGTGATGGTCTCGATGAAGTCGCAGGCCAGCATGGCGTCGGCTTGCGAGCGCAGGAAGTCGGCCCACGTGGTGGAAGCCCGCTCGTGCGCCGGATCAAGACCGGCCTCCTTGAGGATCTCCCAGACGGTAGACGGTGCGATCTCGATGCCGAGCGTGGTGAGCTCACCGTGGACCCGCCGGTAGCCCCAGCCGGGGTTCTCCCGAACAAGGCGCAGAATAAGGACGCGGATGGAGCGGACCGTGGGTGGGCGCCCGGGCCGCTTGGGCTGGCAGATATGGGCGTGACGTCGTTTCATCAGATCGCGGTGCCAGCGCAGGACCGTGTCTGGCCGGACGAGGAGCCGCAGTCGGCGCAGGACCTCGCGCGGCAGTGAGGTCAGGAGAGCGGCGAGAAGGGCCCGGTCCTCGGGCGCGAATCTCACTCTGGTGTCAGCGCCCAGTTGGCGTTCAAGGATGGCGATCTGGTGACGCAGGACGAGAATCTCCACGTCCTTGTCCCGATCACTCATGGGCAGCAACCGCAGCGCGGCGAAGGCGTTCGTGACGGTCAGATAGGCCAGGCGAAGGAGCACAGCGGATCATCCTGCCGTACCCGCTTCCGTCTCCCGGGTGACCGGAGCTCGCGTACGCCATGCGAAGTCCTCGCAGAGTTATGACCTGGGCGGATGTAATTATCGGCAGGAGCAGGTGCGGGGCAGTACAGCAAGGGCTGTCCGGGCGATATCGGTCAGCGTCTCCTCGCTCGCTCCGGCCTTGCCCAGCGCTTCGATGCCGCGCAGCACGGCGAGCACCAGCGCAGCCAGCTTTCCCGGATCCGCGTCCGCGGCAATGTCGCCATTGCGCTGACAGGCTGCGATGTCGCCCTCCAGTAGCGCCTGCAGCGCCTCGATGGCCGCGCGCGCCCGCTTGGCCACCGTCTCGTCGTGTTCGGCCAGCTCGGCGGCGCCCTTGGCCAACAGGCATCCGCGGCGGGCGGTGTCTGCGGCAGTCGCCGCCGCCACCGCGTACACGTGGGCGGACAGCCGCGCGTACGCGTCCGCGTCGTTGCCGCGCAGCTGCCGGCTCGCAGCGTCGACGACGGAGGTGCAGTAGTCGTCGAACACGCGGTGGAACAGTTCCGGCTTTCCGCCGAACGCGCCGTACAGGCTGCCTTTGCCGAGCCCCGTTGCCTCGGCGATGTCTTCCATGCGCGTGGCGGCGTACCCACCCGACCAGAACCGCTCCCGGGCAGTGTCCAGTACCTGCTGCTCGTCGAACTTCCTGGGTCGCGCCATGGGGACAGCCTACCGGTTCTTGACTGGTTCGTCCATAACGGCTAGCGTTATGGACGAACCAGTCAAGAATTGAGGAGTGGCCGCGCTATGACGGAAGTACTCGCAGGGAAGGTCGCGGTGGTCACCGGAGCCAACAGCGGCATTGGGCTTGCCATCGCCAGGCGGTTCGCCGCGGAGGGGGCACGGGTGTTCCTGGCCGGTCGCCGTCAGGAGCCGCTCGACGCGGCCGTCGCTGAGATCGGGCCGGCGGCCACCGGTGTGAGAGCCGATGTTTCGGTACAGGCGGACCTCGATGACCTCTACTCGGTCGTGCGCGAGGAGGCGGGCCGCATCGACGTGCTTGTCGCCAACGCCGGCAGTGCGGTCCCCCAGCTTCTGGGTGAGATCACAGAGGAAGCCATCGACGCCACCTTCGGTACGAACGTGAAGGGCACGATCTTCACCGTGCAGAAGGCGCTGCCGTTGCTGTCGGACGGCGCCTCGATCATAGTGACAGGGTCGACCAATGCCCTCCGCCCCGGACCGAGCCTGGAAATCTACGGCGCATCGAAGGCAGCGGTGCGCAACCTGGTGCGCAGCTGGGCACTCAGCGCGCAGGAACGGAAGTTCCGGGTGAACGTGCTGAGCCCCGGCCCGACCGAGACCCCGGGCCTGATCGGCGCCGTAGGCCCGGACCACCAGCTCGCCTCGGAGGTGCCGCTCGGCAGGATCGGCCGCCCGGACGAGATCGCCGCCGTGGCGACGTTCCTGGCCTCGGACGCCTCCAGCTTCGTCAACGGCGCCGACTGGTTCGTCGACGGAGGCCAGGTGCAGGTCTGACCGCGCCCTTCAACCAGCGCGAGAGCGCACCACAACACACCACGTACCAGGAGGAAAAGTGAACGCCACCAGCGATATACAGAAGCGTCGCGAAGAGATTGCTATCAACTACTTCCGCATGGTGGACGCCGGCAACCCTGCGGTCATCGACATCTTCACGGAAGATGCTCACATGTTCTACCCGAAGTTCGGCATCGCACGTGGGAAGGCGCAGATCGCAGCGTTCGCTCAGGGTCTCGGCCGGGGAATCGCGTCGCTCAAGCACGAGATCGAGGGCTTCACCGTGTTGTCGTCCGGGAACTACGTGATCGTCGAGGGCGTGGAAAGAGGAACAACGACGTCAGGCGTGGACTTCCCTGACGGTGTTTCCTCCTTCGGGCTGTTCTGCAATGTGTTCGAGTTCGAGGGTGAACTCATCAAGAGGGTCCACATCTACGTGGATCCGGACTTCGCCAACACGCACGCCGAAGGTGTGGCTTGGGGTAAGTCGGTGCAGGACAGCATCGCCAGCCTGTAGTCGACAGCCTGCACCGTGGTGTGCCGCTCGAATATTGAGTTACGTGGCCTGAGCTGCGGTTAAGCGGCTTGGTGGTATTCGTTGATCACGCCTGCAACTACGGGTCTTCGGCGGATGGATCGCAGGTCGTCGAGTTCGGTCACGTCGCGGGAGGGCTGCGTTGCGATGTCTGGAGGCCGTTGGCACCGGGACTGGTGCGGCCGGTGCGCCTTGTAATGGATCAGATACTCCTGCAGGACGCGGGTCAGATGGCGTTCATCGAGGATCAGGGTCCGGTCCAGGAGTTCGCGGCGCAGGGTGCCGATGGCGCGCTCGCAGATGGCGTTCATCCCCGGCGTCCGCGGCAGCGTGGTGATGGCCCGCAACCCTTCGGCTTGGAAGACCTCGCGAAAGGCAGAGGTGAAGAGTGGGTCCCGATCGTGGATCAGGAACCGTAGCCCGGAGATGCGGTCACCCAGATCCATGACCAGGTTGCGGGCCTGCTGCACCGTCCATGCTCCGGTCGGGCGCTCGGTTACTCCGGCCAGGTGCAGTTTCCGGGTGCCGTGCTCGATGAAGACCAGCACATACAGCCGTTTGAGCAGCACGGTCTCGACCACCAGGAAGTCACACGCGGTGATCGCGTGGGCTTGGGCGGTCAGGAACTGCCGCCAGGTCGGCCCGGCCAAGCGGGGTACGGGATTGATGCCGGCGGTGTGCAGGATCTCCCACACCGTGGACGCCGCGATCGGGTACCCCAGGCGCGCCAGCTCGCCTTGGATTCTTCTGTGTCCCCAGGTCGGGTTCTCCCGTGCCATCCGGATGATCAGTGCTTTGACCGGTCGGCGAGTGCAAGGGCGTCCTGGGTGTCGTCTGTCGGTGAAGGTCCACTTACGTCTCACGAGGGTGCGATGCCAGCGTAAGATCGTTGCCGGGGTGACGGGGAAGACTTCCGCCCACCGGCAGCGGCTGATCAGCCGGGACAACGCCGTGAGCCAGAGCCGGTCGGCGTGACTCCACCGCGGTCGGCCATTGAGATGTCGGCGGAGCACCTGGTTCTCCTGACGGAGCACCAGCAGTTCAACATCCTTGGACAGATCAGAGCGGATCAGCACGGTCAGCAGGTCGAACAAGCCCCTAACCAATCGGTAAGCCAGCGAGAACAACACCTCAAGAGGGTCGCAGCAACCGTCCTGATCATGCAGCAAAACACCAGTTCACAGCACGAAACCGTATTTCCGGGCGGGACACCTTGTCGTACCGGGCCACCGACAAGGCGGGGAACATGTCGGTGGGGACGGCCAAGTTCATGATCGTGGAAGCCGGCGGCGAGTAGCGCCCGCAGCCGGGTAGGGGTGACGGTAGCCCCGGGAGGCGAGTTCGTCAGCTGGTGCGCGGCCTCCGTCCAAGGACGGGGCCGCTCACGCGTCAGGCCGCTCAGCAGCCGGCGACGGCGGCGGCCCGGGTCCGGCCGGCCTCGCCGGAGGGGCGGTGGGTGGCGGGGCAGAGCTGATTCTGCCCGAAGCCGGCAGCACCATGATTTCCACGTTCTTCGACGCTTGGCTACGGCCCAGCAACATCAGCCAGCCGAATACCCGCAGCGCGATGAGATAGAGCAGGCGGACAAGCACAAGAAGCGATCTTGTCTGCGGGGACGAGCCCGTCAAGCCGCAGGCCAGAGCCATCGTGGATGCGTTTTGACGCGGTGCACGGCTCGTGAACTCACCCTGCATCGGCCGGGTGCCGACGGCCCGGCTCAATCGTCACGATCGAGCCGGGCCCGGCTTCGCTGAGCGACGAGACCAACCGCCACGTGCCCCG
Source organism: Nonomuraea sp. NPDC051941 (assembly GCF_044593615.1). Classification (NCBI taxonomy): domain Bacteria; kingdom Bacillati; phylum Actinomycetota; class Actinomycetes; order Streptosporangiales; family Streptosporangiaceae; genus Nonomuraea; species Nonomuraea sp. NPDC051941. The sequence goes on along the minus strand of NZ_JBIUCF010000002.1, from coordinate 107,953 downwards.
GGCAGGAAATGTCTATACCGCCAACGTACCGACCTTCCTGGATGATCTTCGAATCCAAGGTTTGATCAAGCCTGGCGCGCCAACGCCGGTGAGGTTGTTGGCAAACTGGTGACTGACTGATCGGTGACCACCGTGTGGACCTTCTGGATTGTGGCGTCGGCGCACAGCGGCGAGATCGGGACCTCGGCGCTCGGCGAACGAATCCGTCACGATATACCGGTGTTCGTCAAGGCGGCGTTGAGTGAGAGAGCTTGCTGGGCGAGCGCCCCCCCGAGAGGTGCCATCCGCGGCGGGATTTCGCCCTTGTCACGGACCCGGTGCCGCGTCGTCGCCCGTTACGGTTGTTCGTCGAGTGCGATGTAGTGCAGTTCGGGTTCGGCGCGTGTCGCGTACAGTTCGGTGTAGGCCTGGGCGATGACGTCAGGCGCGGCACCCGGGTGGCCGGCTCCGATCCATGCGCTGATGGCGATGTGCGCGACGTAGATGTTGTAGGGCTTGAGCTCGTTGTGCAGGTTCAGGGTCCAGTTGCGCAGACCGGCGGCGGCGATGTTGATGTTGGCCAGGGCGGGGACCGGGGTGACCGAGCCGCCGCCGGTGGTGAGGAGGATCGTGCCTGTCTTGGCGGCGATCATGTCGGGGACGACCTGCCGGACGGCGTGGATAGCCCCGTGGAGGTAGAAGTCGATCTGCGGCTGGAGGTTTTCGGGGGTGACATCGAGCACGCCGACGGCCTCGAGGGTTTGATCGGCGGGCGAGAACTCCAGGACGTCGATCGCGCCGTAGCGCTCTTTGATGGACGTGAACGCCTCGGTGATGGTGCCGGGCTTGTAGATGTCGCCGGCGAACCCGGCGGCCTCGATGCCTTCGGCCCGCAGGTCGGAAGCCAGCGCGTCCAGCTTGGCGGCGTTGCGGGCGACCAGGGCGACCGTGAAGCCTTTGTTGCCGAAGGCACGTGCGATCTCGATTCCCAGGCCCGGGCCTGCTCCGACGATGGCGATGACGGGCACAGCTCTATCTCCTCAGCTGAAAGAACGGGTGAAAGGGTTCGTCGCGCGGCAGTGGGTTGTCAGCCGCGCTCTGGCCGGAACTCGACCAGGACGGCTTTGTCGGGGTAGTCGGCCAGTGTCGTGGTCTCGGGCTCGCCTGGAGGGCGGAAGCGCCGGGCGTACAGACGCGCAGCCTTGGGGTGCTTGGCCGCGAATGCGGTCAGCGGAGCCGCCCTCTCGGCGGGCGGTAGGAGTCTGACGGTGGCGTCGTAGCGCCCGCGGCCGTGGAAGATGCGCGCCCTGCCGGCATCGCGCACGTTGAGGAACCACGCGCCCTTCTCCCCAAGAGCGGATGCGGCGATCACGCCCCCTTCGGGGGTCTTCTGCACGCATTCGACGACGGTTCGCCGGGTGAGCCCGGTGCGCCGACCGGTGTGCTCGATCATCAGGTACCGCTCGGTCATGATCCACCCCAGCCCGGCCCGGTAGAGCAAAGTCGGGGCAGCGAGGACGCGCTGGGCCAGGCGCGTCAGCTTGCGGGCCACGGGCCTGTGCCGCGCGGGATTCGGGTTGCTGCCCGACATCTGGTTCATTGGTCTGAACCCCCGGGCTCGTCCGGAGGCCGCTTCTCGGAGGTGAGTCCGGCCGCCGTACCTGTCGGCAGCACACATACTCCGGTCACGGGATCGCAGTAGCCGTCCGCGTCGCCCTCGATGAGTTGCAGCGGCACCGCCGATGTGGGCGTGCCGTCAGCCATGGACCTGCTCCCATGCCTGATCGATGGCGCTGGCGTACTGGCCGATGCTGACCGCGCCCGGGATACCGAGTCGTTGGCCGAGGACGGTGAACGGCACCCCTCGCGCGCCCAGGGTCACGGCGGTGTCGTGGTCGGCGCGCACGGTGTCGGCGTAGCGGTCGGTGGCGAGCACGTCCCGGATCTCGTCGGCGGGGATGCCCAGTTCCACGCCGATCCGGACCAGCGTGTCGTGCTCGAACGCGGCGCCGTTGCCGCTGAACACCTCGGCTTGCATCGCCCGCAGGTACTCCCAAGAGACGCCGTGCTCGGCGCCCAGGTGCACCAGGCGCAGCAGGTCGAAGGTGTTGCGGGCGGGGCGATCGACCTCGTACCTCAATCCCTCGGCCGCGGCCTGCTCGGCCATGCCTTCCTCCATCGAGCGGGCCTGCGCCGCCGAGACCCCGTACTTCTTCGACAGGTACTCCAGGGTCGGTGTGACCTGCATGGTCGCGGTGGGGTCGAGCTGGAAGGTATGGACCTTCAGTTCGATGTCGTTCGCGTGAGAGGACTGCTCGATCGCCGCGCTCAGGCGCTGCTCGCCCAGGTAGCACCAGGGGCAAAGAACATCTGCCCACACATCGATCGTCAGTCGCGTGGACGCCGCGACGTCTGCCGTCGATTCCATCGTGGCCCGCCTTCCGGTAAGTTTGAGGATGCCCTCAAAGTCAGACTCTAGCACCGACTTTGAGGGTTACCTCAAACTATGGCGGGATGGAGACATGACCCGATCGAAGAGCGTGCGGCGCGACGCCCGCGAGAACGTGGCGAAACTGCACGCGGCCGCGCTGGACATCTTCATGGCGAAAGGCCTTGACGCCCCACTGGAGGAGATCGCACGGGCCGCGGGCGTGAGCATCGGAACCCTCTACTACCGCTTCGGGTCTCGTGAAGGCCTCATCGATGCGGTCATTCCCGATATCGCGGGCAGCCGGCTGCAAACCCTCGCATCCACCGTGATGGCGAAAGACACCCCCAGGCGGCGTCTCGAAGCCTTCGTGCACGGCATGATCGAACTGCAACACGACGACCCCGCACTCAACGATGCGATCCTGCGCCGTTTCCCGGACGCCGTCGCGCTGCTCGGCATCTGTGACCGATCGACCGCGCTCGGTCAAGAGCTGGTGCGCGAAGCGCACGCGGACGGGTCGCTATCTGCGGACTTCACCGAGCATGATCTGTTCTGCATGCTCTGGCTGGCCGGCACCGCCAGCAGAGACCCGCGCGCACCGATCGGCTGGCGGAAGGTCGTCATGCGCGCCTTCGACGCTGCGTGGATTGCCGGGGAGGCAGAGATTCTGCCGTGAGAGGTCCGCGCCTGAGGCGCGAGACAACCGTTTCGGATACTCCGCCACAACCTCCGACCGCATCTAGTAACACTTGTTAATTTGAGAACAGAAGTGGAGCTGGCGGTCACGCCCGAGGCGGGGGATCGCAGGGTGCGTCGTACGCGGCCGGCATTGCTGGCCGCGACTGTACGGTTGGTGAGCGCGCGGGAGAGCACCGATCTGTCGGTGACCGAACTGACGGCCTCCTCCACCCGCCCCTCGTACAGCGCAAGTGCGCCGCGGTGGCCACATGCATGCGCGCCGGCTGCCGCGTCCCCGAGCCGTTCGGCGAGATCGTCGGCCTCTTCCAGAAATCGGTGTGCCGCCGCAAGGTCAACTTGGGTGTACGCGACCTGGGCGGCGACCAGTAGCGCGCGCCCGGGCCGCAGTGGGCTCCGGCGCCGCGGTCAGCGCCCGTTCCAGATACCTCCGCCCCTCGCTGAGACACCCGCCCGCGATCCAGTGGAAGACCAGCGCGGCGGGCAGCGCCAGCGCGGCCTGCCGATCCTCACCGAGCTCGAGCCGGGGGCTGTCGTCCGGACCGGGCTTTGCTGCCGTCGCCTGCCGGTACTCCAGGGCCGCCATCAGATTGCTGTGGTCGGCATGCAGCCGGGCCAGGATCTCTGCCTGACGGGGGCCGAACCAGTCCTGGTGACAGCGCTCGGCCAGGGCGAGGAAGAAGTCGCGGTGCCGTTGCCACAGCCACTGATCCTCACCGCCAGCCGCCAGGTGCTCCCACCCGTACTGACGGACGGTCTCCAGCAACCGGTAACGGGGCCACTGCTCAGTGCCGGCGTGCTCGACCAGGGACTGGGCGACCAGCCGGTCCAGCACGTCGAGCACCTCATCCGCCGCCAGTCTCTCATCCGCACAGACGCCCTCGGCCGCCTCCAGAGTGAAGCTGCCCGCGAACACCGACAGCCGACTCCACAGCAGCCGCTCCGTGGGGCTGCACAACTCCCAGCTCCAGTCGATCGCCGCACGCAGGGTGCGCTGGTGCGGCCGGGCAGCGCGACTGCCGGCCGCCAACAACGCGAACCGGTCCTTCAACCGCTCGACGACCGGCTCCACCGCCAACGTGCGCAACCTGGAGGCCGCCAGTTCGATCGCCAGCGGCAACCCGTCGAGGTCTGCGCACAACCGGTGGATCGCCGCCTGGTTCACCTCCGTGAGCTGGAAACCGGCCGCACCGCGGCCGGTTTCCAGCTGCACCAGCAGCTCGATCGCCTCCTCCTGCGCCAGCGGCGCGACGACGATGACGTGCTCACCTGTCAGTTGCAACGTCTCCCGGCTCGTGGCCAGGATCCGCATCTCGGCAGCGGCCGGCAGCAGGCGCTGCGCCAGTTGCGCACACGCCTCTACCAGGTGCTCGCAGTTGTCCAGCACCATCAGCAGTCGCCGCTCCGACACGTGCGCCGCCAGCAGCTCCAACACCGGCCGGGTGCCCTGATCCACCACTCCCAGCGCTACCGCTGCCGCCTCCGCCACCAGCGCCGGATCGCGCACCGGGGCCAGATCCACCAGCCACACCCCACCCGGGAACGCCCGGGCCGATGCCGCGGCTGCCGCCAGCGCCAGCCGCGTCTTGCCCACCCCGCCTGTACCGGTCAACGTCACAAGCCGCGCGCTGCCGAGAAGACGGCGCACCTCGGCCATCTCGCGCTGCCGCCCCACGAAGCTGGTGAAGGCAGCAGGTAGACCACCCACCGCGCGAATCACGCTGGTCACGTCCGGCTCATCCCGCATCTCTTGCGCGGTGAGTCCCCTGCACCTGACACTCCGCAGGCCGCTCCGCTGGAACGCATCGGTTACGGATCAGTCTTGGAGCTTACCAGCGGGTACACCAAAACCCTCGCTCCGAGTTGCCCCCACGTCCGACCAGATCAGCGGGTTGGTCAAGATGAGCCCTGGTGCCATGCCGACACGTTCGAGCACCAGGGTGTGCTGATCACAGGGCCGCGGCCACCGCCGAGAGCAGGCGCCACAATCGGGTGTGAGGCGTGGGGTCGGGGATGGCCCGGTTGGTGAGGAAGGCGAACGCGATGCCGGATTCCGGTTGGGCGAATGCCAGATGTCCACCGAGGCCGTCATGGCCGAACGAGCCGTGACCGAGCATGGGCTGACGTGGCGACGACAGCGCGAACACGGTGCCGAATCGGGTGGGCTGCTCGACCAGGACCTCGTCGGGCCCGTAGACCTGCTGGTGGCGAACTCGGTCCACGGTGATGGGCGAAATGGCACGCAAGGGACCGTTCACCACGCTGGAGTAGAGCCGGGCCAGCGACCTGGCGTCGAAGACGCCGTTCGCGGCGGGGATCTCCGGCTGCCACGACGCGGGGTCGTTGAAGAGATCGGCGGTGACGACGGGGTTGCTGAAGGTGGCGTGGGTCAGCGTGCCCGAGGTTTCGGAGGCCCTGGCCAGAAAGGCGCCGACTCCCGGTGTGGGAGAGGCGTCCTGGTACCGGACGACGCGGCGGTTGTGCTGGGCGGGCAGGCCGATCCATGCCTGGAGGTCAGCATCCGGTGCGAAGCGCTCGCGCAGCAGGACGCCGACGCTCTTGCCGCTCGCACGTCGCACGACCTCGCCTACCAGATAGCCGAGGGTCAGGGCGTGATAGCCGTGCTGGGTGCCGGGGGACCACGCTGGCGCCTGGGAGGCCAGGCGGCACACGCGGCCGTCCCAGTCGGCGAGGTCGGCCTTGGTCACCGGCTCGTCGAAGGCCGGCAATCCGGCTTGGTGCGAGGCCAGTTCACGGACCAGGACGCCGTCCTTGCCGGCGACGCCGAACTCCGGCCAGTAGGCCGGCACCGGCGCATCGAGATCCACCTCTCCCGTGTCGATCAGGCTCGCGAGCACCAGGCCCAGGACACCCTTGGTCACGGAGTACCCGACGTGCAGGGCGTCCTCGGGGTACGGAGTCCCGCTGGTGTCCCGGATGCCGCCCCACAGGTCCACGACCAGCTCGCCGTGGCGGTAGACGGCGAGGGAGGCGCCGATGTCGTCGCCGTTGCGCAGGTTGCTTTCGAAGGCGTCCCGGACGCCTGAAAATCGGGGTGCGGTGTAGCCTGACGCCGCCACCGCTGCGTGTTGCATCGTACTCATGCCTGCTTACGCTCCAGTTCCTCCATCGCCGCTCCGCCCGCCATCAGGTCGATGACCTCGGCTGCCTCCTTCTCGCCTCGCGCGAACGAGGCCACGAGTCGGCCGTGCGCCATGACGGCGAAGTGGTCGCCGACCCGCAGGGCATGGTGGGCCTGATGGGTGATCAGGACTACGCCGACGCCCCGGTCCCGTGCCGTCTCGACGGCCTGCAGGACGATCTCGGCCTCATGGACGCCGAGTGCCGAGGTCGGTTCGTCCAGGATCAGCACTCGGGCGCCGAAGTGCAGGGCGCGGGCGATGACGAGAGCCTGGCGTTCACCGCCGGACATGGTGCCCACCAACTGGCCGGCGTCGCGGATCCGGCGGATGCCCAGGTGCTGGATCTCCTGCAGGGCGACCCGGGCCGCCGTCGCGGCGTCGAAGCGGCGGAACAGTCCCCGGCCCTTGGTGGGTTCGGCTCCGAGGAAGAAGTTGCGGGCGACACTCATCAACGGCACGGTGCCCGCGCCCTGGTGGACGGTGGCGATACCGCGGTCCAGGGCGTCGCGTGGGCCGCCGAGCGATGCGGCCTCGCCGTCGATGAGCATCGTGCCTTCCGTGGGCGCGTACACCCCGGAGAGGATCTTGATGATTGTGGACTTGCCGGCGCCGTTGTGCCCGAGTAGGCAGAGCACCTGGCCGGGGCTGATGGCGAGCGAGACGTCGGCGACGGCGGTCACGCCGGTGAACTGCTTGGTGACGCGCTGGAGTTCGATCAGGGGATGGTCGGCCGTGGTGGTTGTCATAAGGGTCACCTGCCGCTCAGTGCGAGCTTGCGGAAGTAGTTGTTCGCCAGTACGGCGACCAGCAGCAGGGCGCCGAGGAACAGTTGGGCGTAGTCGGTGTTCCAGCCGGTGTAGAAGATGCCGAGGCTGACGATGCCGTAGGTCCCCGTGCCCAGGAGGACACCGAGCGCGGAACCATAGCCGCCCTGAAGGAGAACGCCGCCGATCACGGCGGCGATCACGCCGTTGAAGATGAAGCTGCTGCCGCGGGTCACGTCACCTCCGCTGTAGGCGATCGTTTGCAGGACACCGACGAGCGAGGCACCGGCAGAGGTGGCCATGAAGAGCGCGATCTTGACCTGGGCAGTGGGGACACCCGCGTCGCGCGCCACCTCGGGTGCCCCGCCCGTGGCGTAGATCCAGCTTCCGGTACGGGTACGGGTCAGCACCCACCAGGCCAGCACGGTGATCGCCAGCCACCACAGGATGGACACCTGGAACTGCCCCACCTTGGAGCCGAAGACAGCCTGCACACTTGGCTCCGGTGTCAGTGACACTGCCGTACTCCCCGACAAGGCGCGGCTGATGCCCAGGGCGCCGCCGCCGACGACCAGCGAACTTCCCAGGGTGACGATGAAGGAAGGGAGCTTGGTGCGCGTGGCCACGAGGCCGTTGACGAGTCCGACGAGCAGACCGAAGCCGATGGCCAGGGGGATCGATACCCACTGCGGCATGGTGTACGTGCCGCTGGCGATGGCCACGATCGCGGACGTGGCGCCGATCACGGAGCCGATCGACAGGTCGAACTCCCCTGCGATGAGGAGCAGCGCGACCGGTGTCGCAACCACACCCAGTTCGGCGGCGGTGTCCAGCCAACTTGCGGTGCCGTCCACGCTGGTGAAGCCCGAGCCGGACGCTGTCACGAGAAAGAAGACGTACACCACGATGGCGCCGATCAGCGCGCCGAACTCCGGGCGTCGTACTGCCCGCGCGACCAGGGAACGGCTCAGCGTTTGGGTCTTCTCGTCTGGCCTGACGGGGGCCGGAGCTGCTTGCTCGACGGTCATGGGTGCTCTCTCCTGAACTCGGGTTCTGTCGCGGCGGCGTCTCAGGAGGCACCCCGGATGCCCTGGTCCTGCTGATTGACCGCCAACACGTCGGCCGCGTTGTCCTTGTCGATGACCTGCGGACCGGTGAGCACCATGTCGGCGGGCACAAGCCGGTGCTGCACGTACTGCTTGGCGATCAGGACGCCGTAGTACGTCTGGAGGTAGGGCTGCTGGTCGATGGCGTACTGGATCTTGCCGGCCTGGATGTCCTTGAGGACCTGCGTGGACAGGTCGCCGCTGCCGATGGTCAGCTTGCGCCCGGTGTTGTTCGCCGCAGTCAGCGCGTCCTTCGCAATCGCGGCGCCTGTGGTGAACACACCGTCGATGCTCTCGTCGGACTTGAGCGCGCCGGCGATTGCCTGCGTCACCTTCGTGGGGTTGGTGGAGTCCTGGTACGGCAGACGCAGCGAGCTCGCCGTTCCGCCGCCCTTCTTGATCGCGTCGATGTAGCCCTGGCAAGTCTGCTCAAGGGCAGGGTTACCGGGCACGGAATTGACGCACAGCCCCTTCTTCACCCCGCGCTCGACCATCTCCTGTCCCGCCTTGTCACCCGCGAGTGAAGGCTCCAGACCGACGAACGAGAGGGCACCGAGCTGCTTCCAGTTCGACTCGCCGGAGTTGATGACGACCACCGGGATGCCGGCCTTGATCGCTGCCTTGATCTCGGGGTTTTGGGCCTCGGGGAAGAAGTTGCCGACGACGATGGCGTCCGGCTTCTTCGCCACGGCCGCCTGCATCAGCTTGGCCAGCGTCGGGCCGGAGGCGTCGGTCGAGGTCGGGCTGAGGTACTGGGTGGAGACGTCCAGTTCCTTGCCGGCGTTGTCAGCACCGGTCTTCATCGCGCCGAAGAATGGGTCGCTCAGCGGGCCGGACACGATCACCACGGACAGCTTGCGGCCGGAGGAACTGCTGGAGCTGTTCGAGTCGGTGGCGTCGGTGCGCTTGGTACAGGCGGCGGTGACGGCCGTGGCGGCGACGACGGTCGCGATCAAGGCGATCCGCGATCTGCGGAAGCAGGACATGGGAGCTCCACAAGGATGATGGGTGATCAGGGGTTACAAGGAGGGGTGCGGCGATGGCGCTCTTGTGAGGAGGTGTCCGGGGTTCTGCCACGTCCGACTGCGTGGCGGAACCACCGGGCAGCGCCCGCCGTGTCAGGGGAGACGGGCGCTGATCTGGATCACTTGGTGGGGGCGGGGTTGGGCGAATCCGCCCGTCCGGGCGTGTCGAGCTGGTTCCACACGGCGCGGACGAGCTTGTTGTCCTTGCCCCCTCGCAGCAGTGTCATGCTGATCACGGTGGACACGGCCGCTACGGCGATGGGGTAGGCCAGGCCGGCCAGTTGGTGGCCGGTCGATGTGGTGAGTGAGAGCGCGATGAGCGGCATGAACCCGCCGAAGACGCCGGCGCCCAGGTGGTACGACACCGACAGGCCGGTGTAGCGGATCCGGGGCGGGAACAGTTCGGTCAGGTATGCGGCCGTCGGCGCGTACACCATGGCGCTGAACACGATCTGCAGGGTCACCGCCACGACGACCTGCGCCCACGACTGGTCCGCAGCGGCTTCGCGTATCCAGGCGTACAGGGGCAGGAAACTCACGGCCGACAGGGCCAGGCCCGCCACGATGACGCGATGCCTGCCGTACTGATCAGACAGGCGGCCGAACAGGACGTAGGAGGGAGTACCCAGCACCAGCGCGACCGCCATGCAGACGTTGGTGGTGAGAAAGTCCACTTTCAACACGCTCTGCAGGAAGTACAGGGCGTAGAACTGGCTGGTGTACCAGACCGCACCCAGCCCGGCGGTCAGGCCGAACAAGGTGAGCAGAACGAGGCCGAGAGACCGAGGGCTGCCCAGGGTCTCCCGGATGGGCGCCTTGGAAAGGGTGCCCTGTGCCTGCATACGGGTGAACACCGGCGACTCCCGGAGCTTCAGCCGCATCCTCAGGGAGAAGACGATGAGGACGACGGAGAGCAGGAAGGGAAGACGCCAGCCCCATGAAGTGAACGTCTCCTCGCCCAGCAGGAGCCGGCAGGCGACGACGACGACGATGGACAGCAGCAGCCCGAGCGTGGCCGTGATCTGCAGGAAGCTGGTGAAGAAACCCTTACGGTCTGCCGGGGAGTGTTCGGCGACGTAGGTGGCGGCACCACCATACTCACCACCCACCGCGAAGCCCTGGAGCAGCCTCAGCAAAACCAGCAGTACGGGGGACGCCGTGCCGATGGTGTCGTACTTCGGGAGGCAGCCGATGAGGGCGGTGGCCGCACCCATGACGATGAGCGTGACAAGGAAGGTCTTTTTGCGGCCGACCCGATCGCCGAGCCTGCCGAAGAACAACGCCCCGAGGGGACGGACGACGAAACCGGTGCCAAACGCCGCCACGCTCACCAGCAGGGCGAGACTCGATTCGCCGGGAGGAAAGAAGAACCCGGAGAAGACGACGGCGAGGCTGCCGTAGATGAAGAAGTCGTACCACTCGATGAGCGTGCCGGTGGCGGATGCGGCGATGATGCGGCGCAGTTCTCTCGGAGAGGTCTGCGGGGGTAGGGGGCTGGACATGGCGATCCCTCCCGACGCCGGTGGCGGCGTCGCATGAATTCGAGAAGGAGCGGAAGAACTTGGGGGCATGGCGCCGCCTGGAGCGGCCGTGCGATGTTGTGTCCGTGCCGTCGAAAAGGGGGATGAGCCGCTTCGCCAAGGCATCGTCCGCAGCGTCGCCGGCGACCACCACCCGTGCACTTTTCGTCGGTGGATCCGCGTGCTGCGGCAAGTGTTCGTGCGGGGCAGTGGCTCAGCCGCTGAATGCGGCGGTCTGCGGAACCCGCCTGCCAAGGTGGGCGGCGGCGTCCTGCGCCATTCTGCGCACCACTTCCCCGGCGGGCAGGATCTCCTGGATCAGGCCTACGCCCTCTCCGACGATCATGTTCGCGACGTCGAAGTCCTGCTGTGAGACGGCAGCCTTGAACTCCGCTGTGGCCTCGGCGAGTTGTGCTGCGAGTTCCGACTCCCGCCCGTGCCACCGGTCGGTGAATCGGTTGCGCAACAGACGACCGTTGTACTCGGCGGGCCAGTCGTACTTGCGCACGATGTCATAGACGCTTGTTCGGACAGTGTCATCACCGCCGGCCGCCACCGCGCGGGCGTGGGCGCGAGCCGAGACCACCGCTTCCTCCGTTGCCCAGAAGCGGGTTCCCACCAGGACACCGTCCGCACCAAGGACGAGTGCGGCGGCGAGTCCGCGACCGTCCGCCACTCCGCCGGCACCCAGCAGAAGAGCGCGCGGAGAGCGGGCGGCGATCAGGTCCGCGACATCGGGTACGAGGGTGAACGTCGACCGCGTCCCGACTCCGTGCCCGCCGGCCTCGCCGCCCTGCGCGACGATGACGTCCGCTCCGGCGTCGAGGGCTTGGCGAGCCTGATCGAGCGTGTGGACCTGACACAGCAACGGTACGGCCGCGGCGCGGATGCGGTCGGCGAACGGGACAGGGTCGCCGAAGGACAGCATGACCGCGGCGGGTTGGTGCTCCAAGGCGACGTCGAGCAGTTCGGGGCGGCGAGCCAGGCTCCAGGTGATGAAGCCGCACCCCACCCGGGTGCCGGCCGCGGCGGCGAACTCCCGCTTCAACCACTCTTCGTCGCCGTAGCCTCCACCGATCATGCCGAGTCCGCCCGCGGTGGTCACCGCCGTGGCGAGCCGGGCCCCGGAGACGACGTCCATGGGAGCGAGCACGAGGGGGTGTTCGATTCCGAAGGCGTTGGTAAAGCGCGTTGTCAGCAAAGCGAAGTCCTCTTCGTCCAGGCATCCGCCCGGCGGTGCGGTGGGCGGTGCGGCGTTAAGGGGACAGTAGGTTCGCTGCGATTTCATATCCAACGATTGCTTGTGATGGCAGCCATCACCAGCAGAGAACTTTCCGATGGCCGACAAGCGTCAGGCCAGTGAACTAGCCGGTGGCTGCGGAGGAACCTCCGACCATCCGCAGGACGGGCGATGGCTGCTCCATAGCCCCCGCATGCGCGAGAAAGCGCGTCAGGGCGGGCGACGGCGGTGCGTCGGCTCGCTGGACGAAGACGGTCTGTGCGCACGCCTCCTCCTCCGGCAGCTCGTGCACTCGAACCTGCTCGCGGGAGGCGTGCCGCTCGACCACGGCGGCGGGCAGCAGTGTGAGGCCCATGCCGGCTCCGACGCAGCCGAGGATGCCATCCAGCGTTCCGAATTCCATGCAGCGCACCGTGACGGCGCCCCGCGCCTGCAGGATGCTCTCCAAGCGCCTGCGGTAGGAGCAGCCAGTACGGAAGACGAGGATTTTCGGGTCGCGCATGGCGGCGTCCAGGCTGGCGATCCGGCGCGCCGTGACGAGGACCAGGCGTTCCTCGAACACCGGGATCTCCACCAGATCGGGCTGTCGCACCGGGCCGCTGACCAGCGCGCCGTCGAGCCGATGCTCCAGGACGTCCCGGACCAACTGTTCGGTCGGTCCTGTGATCAGCGAAAGGTCAACGCGGGGACAGTCCTCCCCGAACGCCGCCAGCACCGCGGGCAGCCGCAGGCCCGCCGTGGTCTCCATGGATCCGATCCGCAGCGGTCCGCAGGGATCGGTCTCATCGCCGATGACATACTGCGCCTCTTCGACGAGCCTGCTGATGCGCTCGGCATACGGCAGAAGCTGCTCCCCCGCGTTCGTCAGCGCCACGCCCCGGGCATGCCGACGGAACAGCGGGGCGCCGAGCTCCTTTTCCAGCGCGTGGATCCGCGCACTGACATTCGACTGCACGGTGTGCAATTCCTGAGCGGCCTTGGTGATGCCGCCCGTGCGCGCGACGGCCAGGAAAACCCGCAGGTCGGACAGTTCCACGTCGACCTCCACATGTGCCTGTGGGCAGGAGCATACCTGCGGCCGGTGAAAGGGCGGACGTCGTCAGTGGCCGGGGACGGGCAGGACGCCCTCGGTGTACTGAGCGCGTCCGAAGCCGAACGACCAGTCCTGAGGGCCGTTCTCCACGATGCCGATGAAGACGTCCTCGCCGCTGATGCCGAGGGGTTCCAACTGCTCGGCGATGGCGTGGTAGACGCGTTGCTTGACCTCGGTGCTGCGCCCCGACTGGGTGAAGATCTGGATCATCGCCAGCCGGTCGGTTCGCTCGAAGCCCAGGCCGGCGTCGAGGGCAATGACATGATCCGCGTCGTGCTCGGTGATGATCTGGAACCTGTCCCGCTCAGGGATGTCCAGGACGTCCACGAGCGCCTGGTGCGTCGCGTCGGCGATCGCCCTCACCTCCTCGGGACGACGTCCGCGAATGAGATCGATCCGTACGAATGGCATGCTGTCGTTCCTTGCTCGTCTGTTGCTGATGTGTTCGGCGGTAGGGCGTCAGCGGGTCAGCCGCACCCACGTTCCATGGGCCGTGACCCGCAGCAGGGAGGTGAGGCCGGCTTCGTGGAAGGCCAGCTCGATCTCCGACAACCCCTCGGAGAAGTGGGCCCAGCCGTCGTAGTGGGCAGGGACCACGGTGTCCGCGCCGAGAACGGCTGCCGCGGCCGCGGCGCCGCGGCCGTTCAGTGACAGGGGCCGTCCGCCGAACTTCGCCGGTACGCGTGCCGCTCCTGCGTGCAGGACGGCCGTGTCGATGTCCGGCACCCGGCGGGAGATCTCCGCGACCACGCGGATCGAGGCGTTGTCGCCGCTCACGTACACGGTAGGAAGTCCATGCCCGGACAGCACGAACCCGGTGACCTCGCAGTTGATGTTGCCATCTGCGTCTCGTTCGCCGTCCTCGGGGCCGTGGACCGCGGGAACCGCCAGCACGGTCAGGTCGCCGCCTCCGTCCGCGCGAGGCACGGAGTGGACCGTCCACGGGGAGAGCCCGACGGCCGGTGATCCCAGCCGCCGGGCGGCCAGAGGCCCGGTGAGCACCAACGGGGCGGTACTCGCGAACGCGCGGCCACGTTCGTCCAGGTTGTCCGGATGCGCTTCGTGGCTGACCAGAACGAGGTCGACGGGCCCCACCCCGTTCTCGTCCACGGCAGGTCCGGCCGACTTGGTGAGGTAGCCGTGCGGGCCGGCCTCGTCGAAGGTCGGATCGGTGACGATGCGCAGGCCGCCCATATCGATCACGGCCGTCGGGCCGCCCAGGACGGTGATCGCGCATTCCTGCCGGGGCAGCCCTGTCCTCATCGCACCCCCAGCCGAACAGCGCTGATGGTTTTGCTCACGTCATCGACGCTAATGGCTCCCCGCTCGCGGCGGAAATGCCCATGGTGATCTGTCTATGCGTGTCAGGCATAGAGTCTCCTCGCCGGTTGGGGAGGATCATCCCGGGATGGCGGCCTCTAGGAACCGGCGGATGAGCGTCCGCTGGGCGTCGGGAGCGTAGACGAGGCTGACCGGGCTCGATGGTGCGTTGGTCAGAGGCACGAAGCGAAGGGCGGGGTGCTGGGTACGGTCCCGTGCGGCCTCGGGCACGATGCCGATTCCGCGGTTGGCGGCCACCGTCTCCAGCCATTCGTCGTAGTTGGCCGTGTCGATGATCTGGGCCGGACGCTGGTCCACCGGCCACGACCACGGACCAGTGGTACCGCTGACCGTGTTGACGACCAGCGGCCAGTACTGGACGTCCGTCCAGTCCAGATGACCAAGACGGGCCAGGTCACAGCGCTCGGAGCACACGGCGATGCGCGGCTCGTCGTACAGATGCACGATCCGCGCCCCTCTGGGTGCGTCGATGTCGCCCCGGACCAGCGCGATGTCGACGGTGCGCCGGCGCAGTGCCTGGAGAGGATCGTCGGTCCTGGTCAGCTCGACCGACGCGCCGGTGGCCTCCTCGAAGTGGCTGACGGTCCGCTGTGCCCAGGGAGCGGGCAGCAGCCAGCTGAATCCGAGCCGGAGGGTGACGCGGTGGCGTACGGCGGCGAGGGCCTGGTCGAGCGTCGCGAGGACGCGCTCAGCGTGGACGAGGAATTCCGCGCCGGTGTCGGTCAGCGCGACGTGCCGTGAGGACCGGTCGAGCAGGCGGACGCACAGACCGCCCTCCAGTTGCGCGATCGTACGGCTCAGCGCCGGCTGCGTGATCAGCAGCTCCTCGGCGGCACGGGAGAACGAGCGATGGCGGGCCACGCACGTGAAGGCCCTCAGGTGACGCAGTTCGACGTCCATGCCTCCTACGCCCCTTCGCCGCATCCATGCCCGACATGCATAGCGGCAGCTTAACCGGCATTTCACAGGCATACACGCGCTGCCTAGCCTGAGAGCCGGCCATTGAACGCCGCTGCTCGCCGCCCCGCCGCTGAGCTATGGCTACCACCAGGCGCTCCTGCTGGGCAGCGCGATGGTCGCCGCGGTCGCGGCCGCCGTCCTCTGCGTCCGCTCGCCGCACCACCTCGCCGCCGGGACGTCGGCGGCCTGGCATTCGTACGTTGACAAGGAGTCGTCGTGACCACCCTGCTGTCCGGCATCGGAGCGGACCTTCCCATCATCGCGGCCCCGATGGCCGGTGGACCGAGCACGCCCACGTTGGTCATCGCCGCCGCCCGAGCGGGCGGCCTGGGCTTTCTGGCCGGCGGGTACAAGACCGCACAAGCACTCGCCGGGCAGATCCACACCACGCGCGCGGAGGGTGTCGTCTTCGGCGTCAACCTCTTCGTGCCCCATCAGGTCCCCGTCTCCCCGGAGGCGTACCGGCGATACGCGCCGGAGGTGCAGGCGGAGGCCGAACGCTATGGGCTCACCCTGCCTGAGGAGCCGATCGAGGATGATGATTACTGGGCGGACAAGATCGACCTGCTCACCTCGGCTCCCGTGCCCTGGGTCTCCTTCACCTTCGGCATCCCGGACCGTGTGGTCGTCAGTGCTCTGCACAGGGCCGGGAGCACCGTTCTGCAGTGCGTCACCTCGGCCGATGAAGCCCGTCGAGCGGCTGAGGCCGGCGTCGACGCGCTGGTCGTACAGGCGCCGGCCGCCGGCGGGCACTCGGCCACGCTCACGCCGGCGAGGTCGCCCGCGCCGGTCTGGCTGCCCGACCTGACCGCCCGCGTGCGCCGCGCTGTGGCCCTGCCCGTCATCGCCGCCGGTGGGATCGCCACCGCCGCCGGCGTGGCGGCCGCACTACGCGCGGGCGCGGAAGCCACCATGGTCGGCACCGTCCTGCTGCGCACGCACGAGAGCGGGGCGTCCGCACCGCACAAGGCCGCCCTGGCCGACCCCGCCTTCGACGCCACCGTCGTCACCCGCGCCTTCACCGGGCGGCCCGCACGCGCCCTGCGCAACCACTTCACCGACCGGTACGACCCGATCGCCCCGGCGGGCTACCCCGCTCTCCACCACCTCACAAGCCCGCTCCGCAAGGCCGCCACCGCAGCCGGGGACACACGCCTGATCCACCTGTGGGCCGGAACCGGTTACCGCCAAGCAAGGGCCGAGCCCGCCGCGGATACCTTTGCGCGACTCGCTGACCAGCTATGAGAGTGAGGTCAGCGATCAAACCGGTTCACTTGCTTGATGCTCGTCGGCCATCGAAGAGTTCTCTGTCAGAGATGGATGTCATCGCAAAGAATCGTTGGCTCTGAAATCTCGGCAAGCCTACAGTCTCCCCAACGCCGCACCGCCGGCCCGACAGACGCTCAGACCGAGGAAACTCCGCCTCGCCGAGCGCGCCCTCACCCCCCGCCTTCAAAACCGAGCATCCCGCCCCTCAGCCACTTACACGTCTGAGCGAGAGAACGAAGATTGGCACGACATGACGAGTTCCTCCCAGGGCAAACCCACGACGAATCAGCCGGACTCGGGACCCGTAGCGTCCTCTATCTCACCTGGGCCGCCGACTGCGTCCCTCGCTGTGCCATCCGAGAGTGAGCTTCCCCCGGTAGGCAAGTCGTTCATCTTCGCGTTCGCGTTCGCGTACGCAGGGTTCTGGGTCGCCTGCCTGATGCCCGGCACGGTCTCCTTGGCACTTAAGGTGCGGGCTCTGGTCGGACCCGAGGACGCCGCAAACGCGTTGAGTGTCATCATCGGTGTGGGTGTCCTCCTTCCTCTGGTTCTGATGCCAGTGGTGGGGCGGCTGAGTGACCGAACGACAGCACGCATCGGCATGCGCCGTCCGTACCTTCTCATTGGCGCGGTTGGAGTCGTCGCGCTGGGAGCGGTGATGGCGCTCGCGCCGAATGTGCCAGTACTGCTCATCGCATTCGCGATGTACAGCGTCGCGGCTAACCTGATCGGTACCCCGCTGCTTGCGGTCATCGCCGACCGGGTGCCGGTGCATCAGCGTGGCCTGGTATCGGGTCTGGTCGGTCTCACACTCCCGCTGGCGATGATCGGCGGTACGTTCATCATCCAGCTTGTCGCCACCAGCACTTTGCTGACGTTCCTGCTGCCGCCGATCATCGCGGCTCTGAGCGTTCTGGTGTTCATTGGCCTGGTCAACGATCGCCGACTCTCCAAGGATGCCCCCAAACCAAGACTGTCGGTGCGTGAGATCGCGGGGACGTTCTGGGTGAACCCTCTCCGGCACCCGGACTTCGCGTGGGTGTGGTTCGGCCGTCTCCTGTTCGTGATCGGTTACGGTTTCCTCACCACCTACCAGGCGTTCTTTCTGCTCAATCACCTCGGATCCGGCCCGGACGAGGTGCCGCGACAGATCTTCGTCGCGAGTCTGGTGCTGTCGATCACTACGATCCTCACCAGCGTCACTGGTGGCAAGCTGTCGGATTTGCTTCGCCGCCGGAAGGTGTTCGTGCTGACTTCTGCGGCGGTCTACGGTGTCGCGCTGGTCATCGCATCGCTGGTAACGGGGTTCAACGGTTACTTGCTCGCGATGGGGATCGCGGGCATCGGCTATGGAGCATTCCTCGCTGTTGACCTCGCACTGGTCACCGATGTTCTTCCGGACAAAGCGAACGTGGGTAAAGACATGGCGGTCTTCAACATGTCCAGCACGCTCGCCAATGCCCTCGCTCCCGCGGCAGCTCCGTTCATCCTCCTTCTGGGAGGCGGGTCCTACTCCACGTTGTTCGCCGTCGCCGGCGGTGTCGCGATCCTCGGCGGCATCGCAATCCTTCCGGTACGTGGCGTTCGCTGACGACCCCTCGGCGCTGCCCCCCTGCATCCCCAAGGACAAAAATGCCGATCGATCCGCACCTGCGACCGCTTCTGCCCTTCGGCCATCCGCCGAAGGTCATCGAAGATCTGGAGCTCTTCCGAGCGCAGATGAAGCAGGACAACGACGCCGCATTCGACAAGTTCGGCCGACCCGGTCCGCGCGTCGCCGAGCGCCGAGTCCTGAGTATCGGTCCGCCCGGCGAGAATGTGCGGGCGATCCTTTACCGGCCGACCACCGCCGGACCTCATCCAGTGCATATCTTCTTGCACGGAGGAGGGTGGGTGATCAACAGCGCATTTTCGAAGGACTCGGAAGCCATCAGTCGCTACCGGTGCGTACATGCAGATTGCATTGTCATTTCCATCGACTACCGAAAAGCGCCGGAGCACCCCTTTCCAACGCCCGTGTACGACGCAGTATCGGTCATGAACTGGGTGCACGACTACAGTGCCGAGATCGGTGCGCTTCCCGGCGCGATTTCCGTCGGCGGCCAATCATCGGGCGCCAACATCGCCGCGGCGGCAACGCTCATGCTGCGGGACAAAGGGCGGGACGACATCGCCTACCAACTCCTGGAGGTTCCCGCTCTGGACCTGACCTACAGCCGCCCGCGGGAGGAGGGCGACGAGCTGCCTTTGTCGATGTCCGACGTACGCACGTTCTGCGCGCTCTACCTCGGTGACAGCGGTAACGGTAGTGATCCGTTCGCTTCCCCTCTGTTGGCCCGCGACCTCACGGGGCTCCCACCGGCATACATCGCGATCGCTGAATACGACGTTCTCCGTGGGGATGGCGAATGGTACGCGCAGCGATTGCGCGACGCGGGTGTCCCCGTCGAGCTCTACCTGGGAGAAGGACATGTCCACATCTCCCCGTCTATGACCGGGCTGTTGGCCTCAGCGAGGGTATGGCGGGAGGTGGCGACCGCGGCGCTGCGGGCAGCCAACCTGCGGTTGCGCGACTCGACACGGTGACCGTACGCCCGCCGAGTAGCACCTCGTCCCCGTCCTACCGATGATCGCGGTGCCCACGACTGCCGGGAGCAGATCGGAAGCGGCCCAGTTCGCCGTGGTGCCCACCGCCGATGAGATCCAGAACCTCTACTCCCTTTCCAGGAGCCACGATGACCACCAAAGCGACACACATCGACCACTACATCGACGGCCGTCTCGACGATCGCGGTGCCCAGCACCGCGGTGAGGTGTACAACCCGGCCACCGGCCAGGTGACCGGCCTGGTCGCGCTGGGAACGGCCGCGGATGTGGACGCAGCGGCCCGGGCCGCCGCCGCGGCGTTCGAGACCTGGTCCATTACCCCGCCCCACATCCGGGCCCGCATCCTGTTCCGGTTCCGGCACCTGGTGGAACGGGAGGCCAACCGGCTGGCCGCGATCATCACGGCCGAGCACGGCAAGGTGCTCGACGACGCCAAGGGAGAGATCGTCCGCGGTCTCGAGGTCGTCGAGTTCGCCTGCGGCATCCCTCAGCAACTGAAGGGGGAGTTCTCCGAGAACGTCGCCCGCGCGGTGGACGCGGTGTCCCTGCGTCAGCCGCTCGGTGTGGTTGCGGGCATCTCGCCGTTCAACTTCCCCGCCATGGTGCCCATGTGGATGTTCCCCGTGGCGCTCGCCTGCGGGAACACCTTCGTGATGAAGCCGTCGGAGAAGGACCCCACCCTCAGCGTGGAGCTGGCCATGCTGCTCGCCGAGGCCGGCCTGCCCCAGGGCGTGTTCAATGTCGTGCACGGGGACAAGACCGCGGTGGACGCCCTCCTCGCGCATGAAGACATCGAAGCCGTCAGTTTCGTCGGCTCCACGCCCATCGCCGAGTACGTCCACAAGACGGCCACGATCAACGGCAAGCGCGTCCAGGCACTCGGCGGCGCCAAGAACCACATGGTCGTCATGCCCGATGCCGACCTCGACCAGGCCGTCGCCGCACTGATGGGCGCCGCCTACGGCTCTGCGGGTGAGCGGTGCATGGCGATCTCGGTCGTCGTCCCCGTAGGAGAGGACACCGCGAACGCCTTGTGTGAGCGCATCGTCGCGGCCCTCGCCGACCTGAAGATCGGGCCCGGCACGGAGGACGGAGTCATGATGGGCCCCTTGGTGACCAAGGCCCACCGGGACAAGGTGGTCGGCTACCTCGACATAGGCACCGCCGAAGGCGCCGACCTGGTCGTCGACGGCCGCCTCACCTCGCTCCCCGGGCATGAGGGCGGATTCTTCCTCGGCGGCTCACTCTTCGACCACGTCACCCCGGACATGCGGGTCTATCGAGAGGAGATCTTCGGGCCAGTGCTGTCGATGGTGCGCGCCCAGTCGTTCACCGAGGCGGTGGAACTGGTCAACGACCACGAGTTCGGCAACGGTACAGCGATCTTCACCGCCGACGGCAACACCGCCCGCACCTTCCTGGCCAAGGTCAAGGCGGGCATGGTCGGCATCAATGTGCCAATCCCGGTGCCCATGGCCTTCCACTCCTTCGGCGGCTGGAAGCGATCCCTGTTCGGTGACCACCACATCCACGGCCCCGAAGGTGTGCGCTTCTACACCCGTTACAAGACCGCGACCACCCGCTGGCCCAACGACAGCCAGATACGCATGGAGTTCGCGATGCCGACCCATTCCTGAAAGCCGCCGTCAAGCCGATCTCGTCGCCAGGGGCTGGCTAGCAGGCCGGCCGGCCGGACAAGCCTCATTGATGATCACGCTGAAGGAGAGCCATTGTGAGTCTGAGAATCGTCGTCTGCGTGACGCACGTACCCGACGCTGCTGGAGATCAGCGCTTCGCCGATGACCTGACTGTGGCCCGGGGGTCTGTCCAGTGTGACCGTACAGTCCCGGTTGCCGGTCGTGTTCACCAGCAGAACTCATCGCCTGCGCGGTGACATCGGTATCTGTTCACCGGGGCGGCCAGGGGACAAGGTGGACTTCATCGAAGACATCAAGATCCACACCTCCCGCGGTGCAGGCGTGCGAGGTCGCTGGCGGGCGCGACGTCGCCATCGCCAGCGGCGGCGCGACGGTGAACCAACGCCTCGCCGAGGGGCTCATCGACGAGCTGCGCCTACACCTCGCGACGTCCACATGATCATGGCGGATGCTCTGGTGGCATCCAGGTTTGGTTGGCGAGCGATGAGTTCGCCGATCGTCGGCGGTCTTCCCATCGGGAAGGCACACACCGGAACGAGAGGATCCACGAAGACCATGACCGGGAAGGCGCACGACTGCGCCTCTGGTGGGCTTCAGGGCGCCGTCGACTCGGTGAACCAGCGGGACCTGAGCAACATGAAGGAGTTTGATCATGACCGTGAGCGCCAGCTTTTGTATGTCCCTCGACGGGTTCGTGGCCCGTCCGGACAACAGCGTCGGCCCTCTGTTCGACTGGTATAACAACGGCGACGTCGAGGTGCCGATGGTCGGCTACCCGATCACGTTTCGGGTCGCCGCGGCCAGCGCGGACTATCTGCGGGCGCAAATGGACTTCGCCCGGGACAGCGCGTTCGTCTGCGGCCGGCGGGTGTTCGACTACACCGGCGGCTGGGGCGGCAACCCGCCCGGCGGCGGACGCGCGTTCGTGGTGACCCACCGCGAACCTCCCACGGACTGGCCCGCGGAACGGCTGGCACCCTTCACGTTCGTCCACGACGGCGTCGCCAGCGCGATCAGTCAAGCCAAGGCCGCCGGCGACGGCAACGTCGGCGTCTCCGGCCCGAATATCGCACAGCAGTGCCTCAACCTCGGCCTGCTGGATGAGGTCCGGATCGATCTGGTCCCTGTGTTCGTCGGCGAGGGCATCCGCTACTTCGAAAACATCCAGAACGAGAAGGCTGAGCTTGAACGCCTCGAGGTGGTCGAGGGCGAAGGTGTGACACACCTGCGTTTCCGCGTGCACTACCGCTGACCGACCTCTGTCCGCGTCGTGGGCTTGGACCGCCAAGAACCCAAATCCGCTGCGAATGGTGACCCCGAGCAGCTCGGTGACGTCGTGATCTTCTGGATGCATCGCAGCAAGGATAGGCGTCACCTTGGCCGGTCAGCCGATCATCGTGCGGGCAGGCGGTCGGGATCGACATGATCGGAGAGATAGATCATGACGCCTTCCGGGTGCATCCCGAAGGCTGCGGCGACGAGCTTTGCGTCCATCGAGTTGACCAGGTCGATCAGGCGGGTGGAGCGAAGCATCCGTGGTGAGATGCCGGCCGGGTCCAGGACATGACTGACATAGGCGACCGAGGCCGGGTTCCGACCGGCCTTGGTGCCCTTGGTGACCATCAGATGCGGGTTGCCGGTGCGTTGAGTCTCGCGGTGAGCCACGCACCGCTGCACCGTGGTCCAGCTGACCGGATCCAGGGGCACCGGGCGAGGACGTTGCCCCAGGCGGATGGCACGGTCCGCCGGATCGATGTCATCCAGCCGCAGGTGGCGGACCTCGCTACAGGAGGCGCCATGCAACAGGGCGAGAACGCCCAGCAGAGCCTCGTGCGGGTGGACAGCCGGGTCGGAGGTCCACCGCTGGAAGAGGCGTCGCTGATGGTCCAGGGTGAGAGTCTTGCCGGTGAAGCCCTTGGGAGCCTTCGCCGACAGTCCGTCGGTGGGATCGATCAGGATCATCTTGTGGCTCTTGGCAAAGCGGAAGAACTGCCGGGTGATCTGCAGCCGCCGGGGCCGGTTCTTGGGCTGAGCGGCCAGGAACGCCTCGATGTCGTGCACGTCGACCAGAGCCCAATCCTGCTTGCCGCGCGCGCTGACGTGCTGGGCCAGGTCACGCAGGGTGGACAGCTTGATGTCCAGGGTGACGTCGGCGCGGGGCAGCGTCCCGGCCCGGCGGGCGCGCTCGCGGGAGCGCAGCAGGAAGGTGTTGAAGGCCTCCGCCGCGGGCCGCAGCGGCTCAGGGACGGTGTCGATCCGGCGTCGACGGCGTCCGGCGGCCAGCCGTTCGGCGTGATCGGTGGCCAGTGCAAGACCGCGTTCAGTGAAGAAGATCTCCAGCCCTCGGGCCAATGGCCCCATGGAGCGGCCGGGCAAGCGAGCCCGCTCCAGCAGGGCTTGGGGACAGTTGGAATGTTCGTCGTCCAGCAGCCGTCCTAACTGGCCGATCAGGCCGCAGGCCCGGGCCGGAGAGTGACCGGCGGCCAGGTGACCGATGAGCTCGCCGAGCCAGGGTGGCGGCTCAGTCAGCCGGGCGATGAGGTTCTCACCAGCGACGAAGGGCCGTTCGGGGCGGCGCTGCCAGCAGGCCGAGCACAGGCCGTGGCCAGCATGCGGGCGCAGCTGCCCGCAGTCGTCACAGACGCGTGGCGGGTCTTTTGCCTGGCGAGGACGTGAACAGGTCCCGCACCAGCCGGTGGATTGGCGCAGATACCCTGGGCGGCCGCAGCGCGGGCACAGTTGCTGCGCCGCCCGCTGCCGCGCCTTGCGGGTGCAGTCCCGGCACAGCGTCGCCTCCGGCGAGCGGACGGGATGCCCGCACTCGGTGCAGACGCGCGAGCACGCGATGCACCGGCCGGTGTCGGCCTGCAGCACCCGTTGCCTTCCACAGGCTGGGCAGGGCGCCTTGGCGGCCGCTTCGTTGAGCCGGCTCAGGCCTCGGCAGCAGTGCAGGCGGCCGATGATGCCGACCGGGCCACCGCAGTCCACACAGTCGCGTTGCCGTTGGCCCATCGCCGTCCTCCCGCTCAGGTCACAGCGGGGGCATGGACCGGCCGCCGCTGGAAGCGGCCGTGGGCTCGGCTACCTGCTGCTGCGGCCGGACGGGCTGCTCGACGGGAGTGGTGTCCACCTCGAACAGGTCGTTGGGGCTGCACTCCAGCGCGGTGCACAACGCGGCCAGGGTGGACAGCTTGACCTGCGTGGGCTCCTTGGTCAGCAGCGCCGACACTGATGCCGCCGACAGCTCCAGACCGGCCTTATCGGCCAGCAGACGCCGCAGTTGAGCGCCGGTCCACACCTCGCGCTGCGCGGCGGCCATCCGCAGTTTCCACCGGATCTTCATGCGGTCGGCTCTCCCTGTCCGGTCAACTCGCCCAGGGTGGTGGTCACCGCCCGGCGATAGGCATCTTCGATGAACGTGGCCGACGGCCGGACATATCGCATCGTCGAGCTCACCGTCCAGTGCCCTAGCAGTTGCTGGATGGCCACCAGGTCCACGCCGCGTTCGTAGTTGTGGGTGGCGCACGCCCGGCGCAGCGCATGCGGGCTGAACCACTCGGTCTGCGGCCGGCCCTCTAGCTGCATGAGATAGCGCAGCCGGTTACGGATGGTGCCGCGATGCAGTGCCCCGCCGGACTCATCGGCGAACAGCACCGGCGAGTCGGGGAAGCGGCCACGCACGTCATTGAGGAACCAGCGCAGCACCAGGTCCAGCCCGTCCAGCATCGGCACCCACCGCGGCCGCGGGCCGGAGGTGTGAGCGCCCTTGCCGAAGCGGACATGCAGCTTGCCGAACGGGCCCCGGGTGAAGTGCACGTCCGGCTGGTCCAGCAGCGCGGCCTCCTCCGACCGCAGCCCGGCGTGATACAGGGTGCGAAACAACGCGTAATCCCGCGCCGCCGGCCCGTACTTGCGGGCGGTGGCGATGCGCTCCTTGAGGAAGTCGAAGAAGCCGCTCACCCGCTCCGGCGTCGGCGGCGGCAGCGTGGCGGGAGAGTCATCGCCGACATGCCGGGAGGCGTTGAACTCATCCACCGGGCAGACCAGCCGCATCCCGAACGCGGCCTCGATCTCGACGGCCTTACGCACCTGCAGAAATCGGTGAAACCCCTTGAAGATCTGCACATACTCGCGCCGCGTCGAAGCGGCGCGACCGGCCACCGCCAGGTCACCGACCACCCGATCGATGTCCTCGGGGGTGACCTCCCACGCCGGACGACCCAGCGCGGCCAAGGTCTGCTCCAGCAGCCCGGTGTCGTTCTCGATGGTCACCGGGCTGAACCCCCGAGCGGCCCACGAGGCCACGAACGCCTCGACGCACCGCGCCTGATACCCCATCGGGTCGCTAGCCAGAGGCTCGAGCGGGAGCGCCCCGCCCTCCAGCACCCGCAGTCGAGACCGCGCCACCGGCACACCTTCCTCACACCGGAAGAATGAAGGCAGCGCCTAACATACGCCTCTCACACCTCAGGAATCAGGGAAACCAGAAAGAACCCAGAAGGCCCAGCTAGCAGCCGAGATCCTCCGACAGGAACATGTGCCACCCCCAGATGAATGGGGCCAGGTCTTCACCGACGAAGTCCTGGCCACCGCGATCCTCGACCGGTTCCTGCATCACTGCGACGTGATCTCCATCAACGGTCCCAGCTGGCGGTTGAAAGACCGACTCGCCACGTCCGATCCATCACCTACACCACCATCTGTGACAGAATGATCACGCTGGAGCACGCCTACATGTGAGGTCGTACGCCCAACTACATGTGAGGTAGTACGCCGACAGGCGGTGAGTTCACCATGCACCCGCCGATATCCCCAGCCGGGGTTCTCCCGAATCAGGCGCAGGACGAGAGTGCGGATGGAGCGGACCGTGGGTGGGTGCCCAGGCTGCTTCGGCCGGCAGGTGCGGGCATGACGCCGTAGCATCAGATCGCGGTGCCGGCGCTGGACGGTGTCCGGCCGGACGGGGAGTCGCAGTCGGCGCAGGACCTCGCGGGGCAACGAGGTCAGCAGGGCGGTAAGAAAGGCTCGGTCCTCAGGTGCGAATCCTTGTCCCGATCGCCCATGGGCAGCAATCGCAGCGCGGCGAACGTGTTCGTGATGGTGAGGTAGGCCAGGCGAAGGAGCACGGCTGATCATCATGCCGCACTTGGTTCCGTCTCCTGGATGGCCGGAGCTCGCGCACACCACGCGAAGCTCTCGCAGGGTCATGACCTGGGCGGATGTAATTATGGGCAGATGCACTGCGCAGCGGCCTGATGTCTCCTTGACCTATCACTTCAGTATTCGGCGAATATTCCCTCGGGGATGACCATGAATGACTTTGATCGCGACGAGTTTGTGAGCCTGGAAGAACAGATCCGGCGAACTCGTGAGATCCTTTGGAAGATGCCCTCTGCGCGACGATTCATTCAGGCGCTCGACGCGGAGGCCGAGCAAGACGGCGAAACCTACATCAGCATGTTCGAATATCTGCTCGAGGTCGTTGCCGAAGTGTTTATGCCAGCCGTGGAGGAGGGTGACGACAAGGACGTGATCAGGTCCTTCCTCGACATCTGCGAAGAGCTTCTCGGCATGAACAGCAGCCTTCTTAGGGAAAATGTCGACGATCTCGTGGCAAAGCTGCTCATTCGAGATTATCCTCATCTTATTTCGCAGAGCGGCCCGCAGCTACAGAAACTCATCGCCACTCACTGAGACGATTCAGAGCTCCAACAATCGTCACCGCCCGCGGTGCGGAACCCCCGCAGGCGACCGATCCGAAGCTGGATCGGCAAGGTCAGCCCATCACCGAGAAATTCCCCGGCAATTACGACGTGATACCCAGGGTCCCCTTGACCAGGCGGGCGAACAGCGAGCTCGCCCCCGACGGTGTGCTGCTGAACGGGGAGAACCGCACCCAGATGACCTGGTACTGTCCGAACCTCACCGGGGCCGGCCCAGGCAAGGAGTGCGATGAATATCCGTTCCGCTCCACCTTCCAAGCGCTCGGCGTCGAGGGCAAAATGGTCAACAATGTCTGGACGCCTACGTTCAACGCCTCACTTCGCATGGTGAACGCGGCGCACAACGGAGCCGCCGGTCGCGATCTGGGGGCTTTCTACTCTTGCTATCGCGTCTTCACTTCGAGATCCCGTGAAGTCGGCGCAGGCAACTGGCCGTCCAACGCCTTCTGGGTCAGAATCCGCACGGGCACGCCACCGTCATAACTCCACAGTCAGGAGGGGGCGTCTCCGGGATGCCCCTCCTGGCGCACCGACAATCGGGAGGTGATCATGCGGTCGCCGACGTACCTGCACGACCTTCTGGTCTCGACTCTCTTCACCGAAGAACTCGATCACGACATGGACCTGTGGTCGCTGGGATTCAGCGCCCTTTGGATCAAGGGAGCGGATCTCGACACCCTCGCCCAAGCCTTCTCCTTGGACCCTTCCACCCGCACCCCGAGCCACCTGAGCGAAATCCTCGACCACAACGGCGACGACGGTTCTCTCTGGGTAGCCGAGGCCGGAGGTTGGATGGGCATCCTGCCGGCACGTTCAGACGACGCTTTCCTGCTGTCGCTGACCGAAGGAGGCCGTCACGCCCTCAGCTTCAGCATGGACATCAACGGCCATGACAGCTTCAAGTACATCCGGGACGGGGACACCATCGTCTCTTTCTGGCCCACCTGGCCCGACTCCAAGCACGGCAGCGACCCGCACGCGCTCGATCACCTGATGGATGGGCTGCGCTTTCAGGTCAGTGGCGATGACAACCCCGTGGAAGAGGACGAGAGCATCAGCTCGACCCTGGCGTTGATCGGCCGCATAACGGAAACGGACATGGCCGCTGGCTGGCTTGAGGCGGTGCACTCTCGCATTGGACTGACCCGAAGGTGATGGGGCTAGTCTCCGACCGCCCTGCGGGCGGCCCGTTCCGGGCTGAAAGTCGGGGTGGCCGTCCGACCTGCCGCCGCAGCACCGCCACCTCATGACGCACCACCATGATCTCTGCGTCCTTCGACGTCGGCCGCGGCCCAGCGACATCAGCCAGCCGAACACCCGAAGCGTGATCAGATAGAGCAGGCGAATAGGCACAAGACGCGATCTTTCCTGCGGGTGCGAACCCCATCGAACCACAGGTCAGAGCCGTCGTGGTTGTGCTTTTGACGCGGTCCAGGCCGGCTTCAAAAGGCATGGACGGCGTTCGCCTTGTCGCGCTACTGGTCGAGCCGGTGTTCGCCGTCGATGCTCCCGCTCCGGGCCAGGAGGGGGAGCAGTCCCGCGACACCGGCCATCCGGACCTTCGCCCGCAGCTGAAACCTCGCGGTAACCGGTTCGCCTGCCGGGGCGGCGACCAGGAGACGCAGGTCGCGGTCCGCGTGCAGGTATCCCTTGTCCAGAGCGAGAAAGTCCCAGTAGCCGCGGGTGAAGCCGGTGCCGGAGGAGACGATCTGCGGGTAGTACACGGTGCGTTTGTGTGAATACTGCGGCGTCAGGTCGGCGCTGAGGACGTTCGGGACAACGTGGAACTTCAGGCCGACCCCGATGGTCGTGGTCAACTCCACGGGACGGTCGTCAACCACTTCTCGGGGGACCATGTCGGAGATGCGGGCCTGTGGCGTCGGGGTGAGGTCGACCATGAGCCTGGACCACTGGAAGCGGCAGCGGGGGTCGGAGTGCACCGCGCAGGTAAGGGGCACGTCGTAGCCCGCGAGGCCCTCATCGCCGTGGACCACGGTCGATGGGCCTTTGGCCAGCGCGATGCGGTTGCGCCGAAGGGCGAGACGGATGTCCTCGTCGCCGAGGATGTCCATGACCTGACCCGTTCCGCGCTCGTCGCCGAGCGCGTCGCTGTCCAGGTCGAACTCGGCCTCGATGATCGTGTCCAAATTCTCTCCTAGTCCCAGTCTCCGAGCAGCGTGAAGGGCGCCCAGTGATGCAATAACTTCCAACGGTGATCGTGGTCACGCGTTTCCACGATGGCCCGGCGCAGCGCCTCAGCCTTGGTCGGCACAGCCGCGCTGTGGAGGTTCTCGTAGAAACGCGTCATCAGGTATCCGGCCGAGTCGTCGGGCACGCGCCACAGGCTGGCCAGAACGGTGCTGGTACCGGCGGAGAGGAAGCCGCGTACGAGGCCCTGGACGTCGTCGCCCGGATGGTGCCCGCTGACCCCTGTCTCGCAGCCGCTGAGCGTGGCCAGCCGCGGGCCGCGCACCATCGTCGCCACCTCGCGGGCGGTGAGGACGGTGCCGTCGCCCAGACACAGCCCCGACGCCAGCGGATCGGCGGCGTCGAACCGGGCATGCCCGGCGTAATGTGCGATGTCGGCTCCCTGGAAGGCATCCATGATCGCCGCACAGGTCACCCGCGCACCGAGCACGGGAGTGGTGTCCAAGAGCGCGGCCACCGCCTCGGCCTCGGACCTGGCATGGGGAAGATCGCCGGTCGGGTCGCCGAACACAGCATATGGCGATCCGCCGGGCACGGTCTGCCTCGCGGCGGCCGCGCGAGAGGCGCGCAGCACCGAGGCGCTGGCGGTATAGCTGACAGGGTTGCGCTCGATCAGGTACCGATCGTCGAGGCGCAAGGCATGCAGCGGGAGGTAGTGCAGCAGCCCGTGCGGCGCCAGCACGACCGGTTCGTCCGGGCTCGACCATTGTGCGATCGGCGAGACCAGGGGATCGTGGCCGTGCCACAACTCCTCCAGCCCACCGAGCACCATCTCGCGGACGCGGCCGGCGCTGCCGAAGTTGGTCAGGGTGAAGCGCCGCAGTCCGGCGCGGTCCAGCGGGACGCGTACCGCTCGGGGCCGGTCCCAATCGGCTCGTGCCCCGATGACCAGGACGCCATCGACGGTGGTGAAGTATTCGACGAACAGCAGCGGCGTACCCGCCGTGGCCAGCACGGCCTGGAACGCGGGCCAAGCGAGCGGCTCCTCGTCCTCGCCGCCGAGGCGTTCGGCCAGCGCACGGGCCTTGCCGCGCTCGGCGAAGTCGAAGGCGTCCACCGGCTTGCCGAGTGTCACGCAGGTGGCCACCATCCGTTCGTACACCTCGACCCGGGCTTCGCCGCCCAGAAAGCGCAGCCGTTCCTCCTCGCTGTCGAAGCTGGCCCTGCCCCGCTCCAGGCGTTCGATCGCGGAGCGGTAGTAGCCGCAGGCCCGTTGCAGGTCTTCGCGGCTGCCGTCCTGTTCGTACGCCTTCCCCGCGGCCAGGTAGGACGCCCGCAGGAAGGCGTCGGAGTTCAGCTGCTCGGCTCGGGCTACCAGCGTGCCGAGTTCGCGGCGGGCGGCCTCGACCTCGCCCCTGCTCAGCCGGATCAGCGCCAGCCCGAGCCCGGCGTTGATCCCCATGGACGCGTGGGACTGCGCCGCCAGGTCCAGCGCCTTTCTGTACCACGGCTCGGCCTCGTCCAGCCTGTCCTGCAGGCGATACAGGTTCGCCATGCCCCCGAGCGCCATGAGGCGGGCGCCCACGTCGGCGCCCTCGGCCGGCTCCAGCGCGCTCCGCAGCGTGGTCTCGGCCTCTCCGTAGCGGCGCAGCCGGACCAGGGAGGTCGCGTAGTTGTAGGTGGCCATGAACTCCCGGCCCCGGTCCTTCGCCGCCGCGGCCACCTGCCGGGCCCGGTCGAGCAGGCCGAGGGCGGATTCGTCGTCGTGGAGCAGCGTCCCGGCCAGGTTCGCCTTGAACATCAGGAAATCAGTCAATTCACCGATCACGACGCCCCGCAAGACGGCGGCTAGCCCCTTGTCCTGGGCGGACACGACCGCGGACCGGGCCAGTACACCCGTGGTCCAGGACTCGCAGTGGCTCCTCAACCCGTTGTCGCCGTCCAGCTTTGCCAGGCCCGAGTCCGCGACCGCGCACGCGCCGCTGATGTCGCCGATGTCCCGCCTGATCCGTCCCTCGATCAAGAGCAGGTGGACGGCGTCGTACTCGGCGCGGGCCGCCAGCACCTGTTCACCGAGGGGGCCCACGCCCGGATTCTCGCGCTTGAGGAAGGCTGGCAGACGCTCACTCACCACCTGCTGGGCGTGTTCGACAGTGGCGAGGCCCTCGTCGTGGCGGCCCGCGCTGTGCAGGTTGGTCGCCAGATCGCTGAGCGCACCCAGTTCGCGGGCCACCATCCCGCGCCTGCGGTACAGGCGCATGGCCCACCGATCCCACCGGAGGGCGGCGTGGGGCTTGTGGGTCAACGCGAACGTGGCGCCGACGAAGTGAACGACAGGCGCCCGCTCGGCACCGCGCTGTAACAACGCGATGGGCAGGGGCAGAACCGCCAGCAGCCGGGCGCGCCGAGCCGACCCGCCGCGTGTCGCTGTCCGGGCCCCTTCCCGTAAAAGTTCGCTCACCAGCCTCAGCACGAGCCCTTCGGCGAGGGCGCCCGCCAGGGCGGGGACGGCATACCAAGTGAAGATTGTCGCGTCGGGAGCGAAGAAGGCACCGACCACGGCGACCGCGATCACGATCTCGGCCAGCCCGCGCACAGTCGCGGCCACCGCCAGGGCGACGATCCATGGCGTCGCGGCCCACGCCATCAGCGACTCCTGCCCAGCCCAGCACGCGAACGCCAGCGGCACCGCGGTCAACATCGGGGGCAGCCGCCAGACACCGCCTTGACGGAGCCGCTCACGAGTCGCCAGCAGCCCGAGGAACACCGCCCAGGCGACCCCGACCAGCGCCAACCAGCGCGGCAGGCCGGCGACGACCAGGTCGCCGAGCATCCCCACCGCAACGGAGGCGCACACGAAAACCACGCCGAACCACCTGGCCGCATGCCTCACATCCGGCTCCCGTTCGAAGGGCCGACTCCTTGCTGCGGAGCGGGGTCCTCCACGAACGTCGAACGCGATGCCTCACCTGGAAGGTCGGACACGGCCCCGATGCGTCCGGTCGGGCGCTCTCGCAGTCATCAAACAACCGCACCGCGTACACGGCAAGGCCCTTGCGCGTCCGAGATCGGCCTTCGACACCGAACAGGGGAACCAGCGCGCTCATGTGCCCGAAGAGACCTTTCTGACCTGTGTGAACAGGCCACGCCAGCCTGCCGGAGGCGTCCCGCGGTTCCTCGTCGCCAACGCGTCCGCTGGGCCCGAGGACGGCTGCTGTCGGCGAACGGGAAGGTCACACCCTGGTCGTCCCCCGCGAGCACTGTCGCGACCCGACCGACATCGACCCGGACCGCGCGGGCCTGCTGATGCGGGGTGCTGTGCACACCGCCGCCCTCCTGCGGCGCGCGCTGGAACCGGGCGGGATGAATATCTGGCACGCCACGGCCCTATGGCCTGGCAGATCTTGATCGTTACCGTCTGAGCGGTTGCTCAAAACCGGTTGAGCGACTGCTCAAGCCGGGGGTTAGCTGGAGATCCAGCGTGTCTACGAACCCGCAGGTCGGACGCTGTGGCTGAATATTCGAGCCGCACACGAGGATCTCCGGTCTCTTCGGCATATGTTCAGGTCGGTGATCCGCTCGGGGTCTGTGATCGGGGCCGGGACGGGAAGCAGCGGGGCCGCTTGGGCCCGGGCTTGGTGGGCGCCGTGCTGGTTGTGGATTCGTTCATACTCGCGCAGAGCATGGCGCAGATGACGTTCGTTCCACAGCAGGCGACGGTCGAGGAGTTCGCGGCGACAGGACTGCGCCCATCGCTCCATGATCGAGTCATGGTCAGCCGTTTAGATCGCGGTGAATCTGCCGTCCGCCGCGACCACGGTGCACGTGATGAGACCTGGAGCGCGGCCAGGCGAGGAAGCAGAGCACGCCGGCGATCTCCTCGGGTTGGGCCGCCCGGCCGGGTGGCTGGGCACGGGCGGGGTCATGTCCGCATGACGGACGCGAGGAGCGCCAGCTTGTCGGCGCTGTCGGTGCCGGGGTCGGGGTGGAGGACGACGAGCGTCTGGCCTGTCGCGCCGCTGACGCTCAGTCCGCGCGGGCTACCGATGCGGTGGCGGGCGAGGGTAGTTCCGCGGATCGCTTATCACGGCGAGGATGCGGCGCGCACCGGTGAGCCGGCTCTGTGGCCGGTACCGACAGAGCGGAACGGCGTCACCTTTGGGAAGGGTTCGGGACGGGAGTGTGTTGAGGCGAGGGTGCCGGGTGGGCTGAAGAATGTTCATCGCCGGTCGTGGAATCCGGCTGACGTGAGTGGTTCGGGACACGATGACGACGGGGTGGGTCACGCTTCGCCCCAGGAGGGATGGGAGCTGATGAGCCTTCGCCAGTTCGAGTACGCCCTGGCGGTCGCGGCGGAGGGCTCGGTGACGGCGGCGGCGGAGTTGTTGCAAGTTGCCCAGCCGTCGATGTCCCAGCAGATCCGCAACCTGGAGCGTGACCTCGGCGTGACGCTGTTCGCCCGGACGTCGGCCGGACTGGTGCCCACCGCGGTCGGCCGGGCGTTCCTGAAGGAGGCGGAGGTCGCGGTGAACGCGGCTCGGCGGGCGCGGGCAACGGCGCGGGCCGGCGCGGATGACCTGGTGGGGGAGCTGGTCGTCGCGGCGCAGCTGGGCTTCGGCACGCGGCAGCTGCCGGGCGCGCTGAGCGTGCTGCGGCGCCGCTTCCCGCGGCTGGAGGTCACCGTCTTCGAGGAGTCGAGCTCCGCTGAGCTGGATCGGCTGTGCCGCAGGGGTGCGCTGGGCCTCGCCCTGATGGCCGCGTGCGAGCGGAGCCCCGCGGACGCCCACCGCCTCGGCGAGGAGGAGTTCGTCGTGGTGCTGGGCGCCGGGCACCGGCAGCTCGCCGCGGACCGGGTCGAGCTGCGCGAGCTGGAAGGGGAGCCGTGGGTCAGGTTCGACCGCGACAGCGCACTGGACGGCGTGCTGCTGGAGGTGTCGCGGAACGACGGGCTGACCCCGGCCACGGTCGCCCGCGTGTCCCAGACGGCGACAGCCGTTCGGTGGGCCGCCCACGGCCTGGGGGTGACGCTCGTCCCGGCCTCCGCGGTGCCCCGCGGTTATGAGCACCTCGCGCGTCCGATGTTCCCGGCTGTGTCCCAGCCTGTCATCGCCGTGGTCCGGTCCGACGCGGGCCCGGCGGCGACCGCTCTGCTGGAGCTCCTGCGTCAGGAGACCTGGGACAGCTCCGCCTCCTTTCGCCGGTCAGGCACTGAGGCCGGTGAGCCGCACGATGAGATTGCCGCGGTGAACGCCGCCGAACAGCTCGTGCTGTGATCGCTCGTTCCAATGAGCGTTCGAGGATGGTGTGAGGGAAAGGTGATCCGGCCCGCGGTGTGCCATGAGGCGTAGTGGCCGGGCGTGGGGCCGGTCAGAGTTGGGTGACTCCGCCGTCCACGGCGAGCTCGACGCCCGCGGTGTATGTCGCGTCGAAGGCGAGGAACGCGGCCGCGGTGGCGATCTCGTCGAGGGTGCCGAAACGCCGCATGGGATTGTCCGCGACGCGCTCCGCCTTGAACTGCTTGGCGTCCTCCTTGGTCATGGAGCGTTCCAGAATGCCCGTGTCGATGGGACCGGGGCTGATCGCGTTGACGCGAATTCTGCGCGGAAGCAGCTCGCGGGAGAAGCTGCGGGCCAGGGAGCGCACCGCCGCCTTGCCGGCTGCGTAGACGCTGGTGTCCAGCATGCCGACGGCGCCGGCGACCGAGGTGGTGAGGACGACGCCGGCACCCGTGTTCAGCAGCGGGGCGAGCTTCTGCACGGTGAAGAAGGCGCCCTTGACGTTGATCGCGAACAGCTCGTCGTACACCTCCTCGGTCGTCGACTCGAAAGGCGTCAGGAGCGTGATGCCCGCGTTGACGAACAGGGCGTCGATCGTGCCGAGCTCGGCCTTCACCTGGTCTGCCAGGGCGTCCAGGTCGGACAGTGAGGACACGTCGCCGCGGAAGGCCACCACGTTCTCGCCCAACCGCTCCCGTGCGGCGTCGAGCGTGGCCTGAGAACGGCCGGTGATCACCACGCGGGCTCCGCCGTCCGCCAGGAACTTCGCGATCGCGAGCCCGATGCCGCTGCTGCCACCGGTGACCACTACATTCTTGTCGCTGTATTTTTCCATGCCATTATTCCTTCGTTGTTCGATGTGAAAGTACGACGCCGAATTTCTTTTCGGCGTCAGTTCCTGGGGTATTCGCCGCCGTCCACGGAGAAATAGGTCCCGGTGAGCCAGCTCGCCCGGTCGGACACGAGGAACAGCACCGCGTTGGCGATGTCGTCAGGCCGGCCGTCGCGCCCGAGCGGGGGTGTGGCGGTCGCGCCCGATTCCGCGTTGCCGCTCGCCCACCGCCTCCGCGTCTCCTCGCCGCCGGGCGTGGCGGTCCTGCCGGGGCCCAGGGCGTTGACCCGGACTCCGAACGGGGCCAGCTCCGCGGCCAGGGCCCGGCTGTAGCTCTCCAGCCCCGCCTTCGCCGCCTGGTAGTGCGCGAACGCCGGCACCGGCGGGAGGAGCGCGGCCGTGGAGATGTGCACGATCGCCCCCGATCCTCGTTCCCGCATCCCCGGTGCCAGCAGCGAGTTCAGTCGCACCGCCGCCAGGAGGTTCAGCTCCAGCGTGTCCTGCCAGTCCTCGGCGGGGATCGTCATGGCGCTGCCGCCCGCGTTGGCCCGCGCACCACCCGCGTTGTGGACCAGGATGTCCACCCCGCCGAGCGTCTCCTGCACGGCCGTGGCCAGCGCCTCCGTCCCGGTCTGTGTCCGGATGTCGGCCGTCACGAAGGCGGCTCCCTCCGGCGCCGTGTACGTGGTCGACCTGGCGGTGGCCAAGACCTCGACGCCCGCGTCCAGGAGCTGGCGTACGACGGCCGCTCCGATTCCGCGGGAACCACCTGTGACCAGGGCTCGCTTTCCTTTAAGCTCTCGCGGCTCAGCTCCGTTTTCGACCGTGGTCATGCTGCCATTCCTTTCGATTGTTTGCTCATTCGCTCGGCGCGGGCACAGCGCGAATCTTTCGAGCAATCGCGGTGTGCGCCTCGTCGACCCGATTCACGGTACGTCCGGAAAAGAACGAGAGGCAAAGATGAAATATCAGCAGCTGCCATAGGGAATTCCTATGGGCGTCGCGGCTGCCGATGCCGCGAGGCCTGCTGTCGCCACGGTGTTCGCCCTGCCTGGGCCGGGGCTGCCCGGGTGGTGACGTCGGCGGCCTGGCCGTATGCTGCACGCTCTGACGCGACGCGTGGTATTCGGGCCAGAGACCGTCGTGACGGCGGCTCGTTTGAGCACCATCTGACCGAACAAGCCGGCAATTGTGGGCGGAAGTGTTGTCATGGCAGACCCTCTACGCGACGGAGACCCAGCCCAGGTCGGCCTGTACCGCTTCGAAATCCATCGCGTCGGGCTTGAGCTGGGAGTTTTCCGGAGTGGCTACCCGGCTCGGTGATACTCGTTGATCAATCCGCAGAGCACCTTCCGACGTTCGATCCGCCCCTCCAGCGGCAGGACGGTCCGATCGTCACGATCGGGTGGTCGGGCCTTCCCCCACGGAAGTGGACACGCGTTGGGGTGTGTCATGCGGCCAGTGTCAGGCTGATCGATCTTTGCTGGTGTAGGTGCTCGTAGGCGATGGGGCTGAGGTGCCCGTTGGCCGAATGCCTCCTTCGGGTGTTGTAGCGGGTCAGCCATCGAAAGACTGCGCGTCGGCAGGTCGCGGCGTCGCCGTTGTGGCGTGCGCCCTGGAGAGTCTCGCGTTTGAGGGAGGCGTGGAAGCTCTCACAGGCGGCGTTGTCGGCGCTGGTCCTGATGGCTCCCATGGACTGGGTGACGCCCGGCTCTCGGCACACGGCGGCGTAGTCCTTGGAGGTGTATTGCGCCCCGTGATCGCTGTGGAAGGCCGAGCCGGACAGGCCGCCCCGGGTTGCCGCGGCCATCGTCAGCGCGTCGGCGACCAGGTCGGTGCGCATGTGGTCGGCGATCGACCAGCCCACCACCCGGCGACTGAAACAGGCCAGCACGGTCGCCAGGTAGAGGATGTCCCCGTCGGCGAGCGGGAGGTGGGTGATGTCGCCCATGTACTTGGTGAAGTCCCGCTTGAACAGGTCCGGAACCGATGCGGCCGCCGGTTCGGGAATGGTGGTGCGGACTTGTCGCCGTAGCCGGGTCCCGGCGATGGCGAACGTCCGCATCACCCGCGCGACGCGTTTCTCGTTGATCGTCATGCCCTTGTCGCGGAGTTCGGCGGTGATGCGCGGGAGCCGTAGGTGCCGTCGAAGTCGGTGCTGCGCCGTCCCCAGGAGCCAGAACTCGACCTCGAAGGCGACGAGGGGCTCCTCGAAGCGGCGACGCCGGAGACGTACCTGGCCGTCAGCCCGTACGGCCTGCCCCCAGCACGCGCCTAGCTATCAGGGCTCGCATTCGATCGGGTGACCTCAGGTCAGGCGTCCGGAGTACGGGGAAGCTCCGGGGTGAGGCGGTCGGCGCTGCCGCGATGAGTCCCGACCGGGCACGCCAGGGGCTCGGAGGGGGCTCGGAGGGGGCTCGGAGGGGGATCGGGTGGACGGCGCCGTGTCCGGTGGTGGTGATGGCCGCGGCCGCGTACCGGGCGGCTTCGACGGCGGTGGCGCCCTGCAGCAGGCGCGCGGCGAAGGCCCCGTCGAACGTGTCGCCCGCGCCGGATGCGTCGACCGGGATGACCGGATGGGCCTTGACGTGGGTGACCTCGCCGCCGTCGGCCACCAGAGCCCCTGGCATCGGCGGCCGCGGACCTCTGGATCTCACGGTAGTGACGCGAGCATTCGCTCTCCCGCCGATCGCAGATGAGCGGTCATCGCGGCCGCCGCAGCCGGGCTGTCGCCCGCCACGACTGCTCGTACGATGGCTTCGTGCTCGTCCCGGGTGAGCTCGGCGGCGCCTTCCCGGGCGTAGAAGATCCGGAAAGCGCGCGAACGGACGAACAGCCGCTCCAGCGTCTCGGCCACGACCAGGTTCCCGGACATCTCGGCGAGTTTGCCGTGCAGTAGCTCGTCGGCCTTGGCCAGCATGGTGAGGTCGCCGCCGGGAACGTCGACCTGTCGGCGCAGGAACGCCCGGTCCTCCGCGCGGAACTCCCGGGCGGCACGGGCGGCCGTGGGAGGTTCGAGCAGCAGCCTGCACTCGTACAGGTCGGAGATCGTCTTGTGGTCGGGCAGGTCGGCGGCGACGAAGCCGCGGTAGGGGTGCTTGCTGACCAGGCCGTCGGCCTCCAGGCGGCCCAGGGCCTGGCGGATCGGCGTGTTGGAGATCTTCAGCTGGGCCGCCAGGGTGTCGATCTTGACCCGGCTGCCATGTGGGATGTGGCCACTGAGCAGCATTTCTCGCAACACGTCATACACGTCGTCGGCCAGCACTTGCCGGCGGGGGAGCGCCGGTGCCGGCGCGGGTGAGTCGGTCATCCAAGCCTCCTGACGTTCACAACATAGCGACAAATGGGGGTTGACGTCGCCGTAACATGCATGCAACATCTGACTTCAGACATCGTACATGATTTTGTCGAGGCAGCTGTGATCAGATTTCGCATCCCCCTAACGGCGTGCCTCGCAGGCGCCCTGCTCGCCGCCTGTTCGTCCAACACGCCCGCAGCCGTCAGCGGTGCCATCACCGAGGATCGTGACGCGACATTGCTGGTGTGGAGTGACCCCACCCGGCTGGCCGGATTCGAACAGTTCAAGAAGACGCACCCGAACCTGAAGATGAAGGTCGAGACCTACGACGGGCAGAGCCTGCTGACGAAGATCCAGCTGTTCAACCGCACCGGCAAGGGCTGGCCGGACGTCATCTTCGCCGGGCAGCCCA
Source organism: Nonomuraea sp. NPDC051941 (assembly GCF_044593615.1). Classification (NCBI taxonomy): domain Bacteria; kingdom Bacillati; phylum Actinomycetota; class Actinomycetes; order Streptosporangiales; family Streptosporangiaceae; genus Nonomuraea; species Nonomuraea sp. NPDC051941. The sequence continues at coordinate 69,432 of NZ_JBIUCF010000002.1, read as the reverse complement.
ACATGGTCTCCCAGTTCGCCGGGAAGCTCGACTATGCCCAGCCCCTCGACTCACTGGTGCAGGAGCAGATCCGGAAGGACTTCGGCACGGCCAACGCGCCCTGCGAGGTGGGGGGCAAGCTGTACTGCCTGCGCAACGACCTGGCCCAGACCGTGCTGTGGTACAACAAGCCGCTCATGGAGCGCTTCGGCTACCAGCTCCCCAAGACCTGGAACGACTACCGGGCGCTGGGCGAGCGGGTGGCCAAGGAGCACCCCGGCTACGTCATCGGCAGCGCGGGCAGCTTCTTCACCTATTACGACTACTTCTGGTCCAGCGGCTGCCCGATCCAGCAGGTGACCGGGCCGGACAAGGTGCACATCGACCTGAAGGACCCCAAGTGCACCCGGGTCGCGGACGTGCTCGACCCGCTGGTCAAGAACGGCTCGGTCACCAAGGCGGGGCTCTTCGACCCGGAGATGGCCAAGCTGGGCAAGGACGGCAAAGTCCTCATGCTGCCCGGGGCCTCCTGGCTCGGCGACTACCTGTTCAAGCCCAAGGACCTGTTCGCCACCCCCAACGGGCAGATCGCCGCGGCGCCGTACCCGTCCTGGGACGGCGAGACGACCAACTGGTCCGGCAGCGCGGGTGGCGGCGTCTACCTGGTCTCGCGCCACTCCAAGAACATGAAGGGGGCCGCCGAGATCATCCAGTGGATGACCACCGACGCCGACTACCAGAAGGGCGCGCCGACCTACCCTGCCTACGGCCCCTCGGCCGACGCATGGGCCAAGCGGCTGGCCGGTGACCCGTTCTACGCGTCCGACCCGTTCCCGGTGATGCGGGAGCAGGCGGCCAAGGTCAACCCGGTGCAGCAGCCCACCCGCTACGACGTCGAGGGCGCGTTCACCCAGACCGTGGTCCCCGCGATCCGCTCCGGCGGCAGTGTCCGGGCCGGCCTGGACGCGTTGCAGGCCGAGCTGGTGAATTTGGCGAAGGCACAGGGCTATGACGTCGGGTAAGGCGTTCGGCTGGCTGTGCGTGACCCCGTACCTGGTGCTGCTCGCGGTCTTCGGGATCGGCCCCGTGATGTACGCCCTCTACGAGTCCCTGAGCGACCCGCGGGCCTACGGCAACGCGATCGCCGACTTCCGCTTCCTGCCCGCGCTGGGCAACGTGTCGCTGTTCATGGCGCTGTACCTGCCGGCCATGGTGATCGGCGTGCTGCTGCTGGCGCTGTTCGTCCAGGACCAGCGTCCCCTGTACGGCACGGCGCTGCGCCTGGTCTACATGCTGCCGGGTGCGGTCACCGGCTCGGCCAGCGTGCTCCTCTGGTACGTCATGCTCCAGCCCGCGCTCAGCCCCTTCGCCCCGCTGCTGCACGGCCTGGGCATGCGGACCGGCAACGACGTGCTGAAACCGTCGTACCTGGTGATGATCTTCGCGTTGATGGCCTTCGCCACCGGCTTCGGTCAGTGGGTGGTCATCATGTACGGCGCCCTGCAGGGAGTGCCGCGCGAGGTGCTGGAGGCCGCCAAGGTGGACGGCTGCACCTGGTGGCAGACGGCCCTGCGGATCAAGCTGCCGCTCATCTCCAAGTACGTGGTCTACATGGTCATCCTGGCCTTCACCGCCGGACTGCAGATCTTCATCGAGCCGCAACTGCTGTACGGCGTGGCCTTCACCGGCTCCAAGTCGTGGTCGCTGAACCAGCTCGGCCTGCTGTTCGCCTTCGACAACGGCGACTTCGCCGCGGCCGCCGCGCTGTGCCTGATGCTCCTGGCCGTCTGCACCGTGGCCGCCTGCTTCCTGGTCTTCAAGGCCAAGTTCTTCGAGACGGAGGTCGACCGATGACCGAGCGGCTCGGCGGGCCGTGGGTGTGGCGGACGTCCGTGTCCGTCGTGCTCGGGCTGGTGGCCCTGGCCTGCGCACTGCCGCTGGTGTGGCTGGTGCTGGCGCCGACCAAGTCCGACGCCCAGATCACCGGCGGGCATCCGCTGTCCTTCGGCTCGCTCGACGGCTACCTGACCGCCTGGCGGAACCTGACCACCTTCAACGACGGCGTCATCTATCAGTGGATCGTCAACTCGGCGGTCTACACCGGCGGCGCGGTGCTGCTGTCGGTGACCACGTCCCTGCTGGCCGGGTACGCGCTGGCGGCGACGAGGATCGCCGGCCGGCGGGTCATCCTCATCGCCACGCTGCTGGCGATGATCGTGCCACCCGCCGCGCTCGTGCTCCCGCTCTTCCTCGAGGTGAACGCGGTCCAGCTCACCGGCACCGCCTGGTCGGTGATCCTGCCCGCCAGCCTCTACCCGTTCGGGGTCTACCTCGCCTTCATCTACTTCTCCACCCTGCTGCCGCGCGAGGTGCTGGAGGCCGCCAGGATCGACGGCTGCTCGGAGGCCGCCCTGTTCGCCAGGGTCGCCCTGCCGCTGGGCAAGCCGCTGATCGCGCTGCTGACCTTCTTCGCCTTCATCGGCAACTGGAACAACTACTTCCTCCCGTTCGTGATGCTCGGCGACGACGAGACCTTCAACCTCCCGGTCGGGCTCGGCGTGCTGATCTCCGGCTCACCGGCGCTCAACCCGGCACTGGGAGGCAGCGATCTCCCCATCCATCGGCCAGAAGCCGCGATAACGGGCGTGCTCACCGTGGTGCCTGTGGCGCTCGTCTTCCTGTTCGCCCAGCGCCACCTCGTGCGCGGACTGCTCGACGGCGCCGTCAAGAACTGAACCGCAACGGAGTGAATGTGAAGATCACCGCTGTCGACGTCGTCCTGTGCGCGCAGCCCGCCGTCACACCCGCCTTCCGCTGGCGCGACGGCCTGCCGGGGTCCGAGCCCGCGCACACCGGCGGCTGGCTCGTGCTGTCCACCGACGACGGGCACACCGGCTACGCCTACAGCCAACGCGGCGCCATCCTGGCCGACATCGCCGACCGGCGGCTGCGCGCCGAACTGCTCGGCGCCGACCCGCTGCAGCGTGAGTGGTTGTGGCACCGCGTCTGGGAGCTGGACCGCATCGAGGAGATGCCGCTCTACATCCACGGCCTGGTCGACGTGGCGCTGTGGGACATCGCGGGGAAGGCCGCCGGGCTGCCGGTGCACCAACTGCTCGGCGGGTACCGCACCGCCATCCCCGCGTACGCCTCCACCTCGACCTTCGCCACCGTCAGCGAGTACCTCGACGTCGCCGACCAGTGCCTGGAACTGGGCTACCCGGCCATCAAGCTGCACGCCTGGGGGAACGTCGACCGCGACATCGCCCTGTGCGCAGCACTGCGCGAGCACGTCGGCGACTCGGTGCCGCTGATGTACGACGGATCCGCCGCGTTCGACCTGCTCGACGCGATCAAGCTGGGCAGAGTCCTGTCCGAGGCCGGATACCTCTGGTACGAGGAGCCGATGCGCGAGTTCAGCGCGACCGCCTACCAGCGCCTGGCCGAGAAAGTGAACGTACCTCTGATCGTCGCCGAGACCAGCGACGGCGCCCACATGAACACCGCCGACTTCATCGCCAACGGCTCCGCCACCGCGGTGCGCACCAGCGCGGGCCTGCGCGGCGGCGTCACCGGGGCGATGCGGATCGCCCACCTGGCCGACGCCTACCGGATGCGCGCCGAGGTCCACGGCGGCGGCATCGTGCACACCCACCTGTGCATGGCCATCCCCAACACCACCTACTACGAGTCGTTCGTCCCCGCCAACCCCGTGACCAGGGAAGAGGCGGTCGACGCCAACGGGCTCGTCCACGCGGGAACCGCGCCCGGCATCGGATACGAGGCCGAATGGGAGCGCACTGCCGTACCGGCCGGGCTGGAGCCCTACACCTCCTGAATTCCCCCCAACAAAGGAGAACACCAACATGAGCGACAAACGGAGCACCGGCCTGAGCAGGCGTGCCGTTCTGGCGACCGCCGCGACGCTACCCCTGATCGCGGCGACGCCCGCCGCGGCGGCGGCCAAGGGCTGGACGTGGAAGCTGCTCACCGAGGGCACGGACGTGTGGCAGCGCAACTCCTGGAAAGGCAGGGAGCAGTTCGACTTCCGGCTCGGCGGTGGCGGCTGCATCCCGCAGATGCGGCACTGCCCGACCGGCTACCGGCCACTGCTCTCGCCCACCTACGAGGGCGAGGAGACCGACCGGGTCATGCAGGCCGTCCTGTGGGGCCTGAACGTCGAAGCCGCGACCAACGTCCTCGACCGGCGCTGGAACGTCAACCAGGCGGGCACCCGCCCCGGCGCCTACCAGCGCACGGTCCGCGTCGAGCGGACCACCCCGACCGCGACCGACGTGTGGACCATCGCCGACCGGCAGTGGTACGCCGAACTCGTCGCCGACTTCGCGGGATCGGACGCCGTCCCGCAGCTCACCCGCTACACCAGACTGTCCAACGGCACGCTGGAGATCCGCCGCGTCATCCGGCTGCCCAAGGTCGTCAACGCCGGAACGACAGTCGCGAACGTCGAGTTCTACCTGGAGAACTGGCTGCCGTTCCTGCGCTCCGCCGACGCCTTCACCGCCCTGGCGCTGCGACTCGACGCCAACGGCGACCCGAGCGAGTGGTACCGGGCGGGCCAGAACATCCCCTACTACCCGTGGACGCCGACCAGCACCACCAGCGGCTACGCCATGGTCTACCAGGAAGGCACGCACCGGACCACCCCCAACGTGGCCGTGGTCTTCTCCAAGAACCCGGGCACGAAGCACGCCACCTCGGCCGTGTTCGAGAATGTGCGCAACTCGATGGACTGGGACACCGGCATCGGCATCCTGCCCGGCGCCCACATCATCGGCGGGGAAGCCGACAGCATCCTGGACTACACGATCCGCATCGTGCCCAACGGCGGCACCAGCGCCGGCCTGGTCACCGACCTCAACGCACAGGTCGCCGCGATCCGGCCACCCGCTCTGTACGGCCCGTCGTACGCGCTGTCCGGCGAACTGGGCAGCATCGCGGGGCGGCTGCGCGGTTACCTGACCTCCGCCGAGGGAACGCGAACCAACCACCTCGCCCCGCTCCTGGTCTGAGTCCAGCGATCCCGGGCGCCGCGACGCCCGGCACGCCGCAGTGCCGCGCTGATCTGGCTGATGGTCGGCCTCCCGCCCATGATCGTCATGCTGATCATGGGCGGCATTGGCAGCACCTTCGCCGTGACCGCGATGCCCAACCTGCTCGCCGAGGTACTCCCGAACGAGAACATGGGCGAGGGCATGGGGTTCTCCGTCGTGGTCCGGAGCATGTTCCAGGGCGGGCAGTCAGGATGGTGCTGTGCTCGGGTGCTCGCCGTTCAAGTCATACAGGAGGGCGGGGATCAGGCGTTCCTCCATCACCGTCCAGCCTCGGCTCGCCATGAGTTGTGCGAGCTCCACGTCCCATGGGCTCGGCGTGGCCGTCCCGCTCAGCGGGGTGGACTCGCTCTCGGCGAGTCCCGCGGCGTAGTCGGCCGCCGACATGCGCCACGGAGTCGCCCGGTGGCGGGAGATCGCGCGTTCCATGATCCGCAGGCCGGTCCAATCGAAGTCGGCTCGCCACCGCAGCTCGCCCTTGGCCGTCTCCAGGAGGCGGTGGCAGGCCGCCGAAGGTATCCCTTCGGTGCAGATGAGCGGCGCGGATCGGGCGCCGAGTTCGGTGGCCGCCGCGCGGAGCACGGCGGGGTTCTCGCAGATGAAGATCGGGCCGTCGTCGAGGACGACCGGGAAGGTCGTGAGCTGGTGCAACGTCAGCCGGTATGGAACGCCATACCTGGCCGCCTCCGCCAGCCAGCCCGCGACCGGGCCCTGGCCGAGTACGGGGAGGTTGAGCACCAGGACCTGGCTGGCCAGGTCGTCCACGATCACCCCGGCCGACTCCCACAGCGTGCGCTGCCCCACCCGGTCGCCTGGAACAGACGGCAGACCGGAGCGGAGCGCCAGGGCCCGCAGCACGAGCAAGGTCAGCGGTGAGCCGGCGGACAGGGCCTTGGTGTCGCCGGTGGCACGCTCGGCCAGCACGGGGAGTGGCATGGCCTGGGCGGGCAACTGGTCGAGAACCTGGGCCGCCGTGGTGACCAGCCGCCCTTCGCCGCGCCTGATGAGCCTGGTCGCCGTGCCGTCGACGGCGATGGCCTCCCGCCAGGCGGCGTGCCAGGCGTCGCCGGAGTGCCTGCCGCGCGAGGCGCCGGCGAGGAGCCGATCGCGTTCCTCATCGAGCGCCCGGCGCTCCCCGGCCCGGTCCCGTAATGGACCGCCCAGCTCGGTCAGCACATCACGCAGGCCGTGGGTGTACCGGTTGATGAGGAAGAGGTCCAGGTCGGTCAGGGGCACGGTGAGACGCTTGACGTCCTCCGGCCGGTAGCGGCCGGTCAGCCCGATGATCACGCGGCGCTCCTCCTCGGAGGGCGCGCCGATGCTGACCGAGCCCGACAGAGCGCCGTCGCGCTCCAGCTTGCGTCTGGCGGCGGCAAGCAGGCGGGCCCAGCCCTCCGAACGCAGCTCATCCAGGGAGTTCAAGCGGGATGACCTCCTCCGGGGTCAGAGCCACCTTGCGGGTGTCCGGTGAGCCGAGGGCGGCGGTCAGATCGCCGGTGTCATCGGCCAGCAGTTGCCCGCCGTCCCATACCAGCAGCAGAGGGCTGACGGTGTGGTCGACGGGGGAGTGCGCCAGGTCGTAATGGGCCGCGGCGGAGACCGAGGCGTGGGTGGCCCACAGGTCGTAGCCGGTCATGAACAGATCGAGGTCGAACTGCGCCGCCAACGACATCAACTCGCCGCGCCCGGTGTCGTCCACCCCGGCGAACGCCTCGTCCAGCGCCAGCAGCCGGGGCGCGTCCGGCCGGGCCGAGTTGAGCATGGCGTGTGCGGCGGCGAACAGCGGCAGGTGCAGGGAGACCGACTGCTCACCGCCCGACAGGCGGCTGTGCCTGGACCTGGTCAGCCGCTCTTCCGTACCGTCCGATCGTACGAGCTGGAAGGCGAACTGCCGCCACCTGCGGTAATCGAGCACGTCGGCCAGCAACTCGCGGTAGGGCCTGTCGCGGTGGCGCGCCCGCGCGTTCTTGATCTGGGCGGCGAAGTGGCCACGCATCCTCGTCAGGTCGTCCGGGCGCAGCCGGGCCGCGTCACCGTCGAGCAGGCCGCAGATCGCGCGCTGCTCGTCGTCCAGCGCGTCGGCCAGCAGCCACCCCACCCCGACGGTGGTGCCCGAGGACATCCGGCGTGAGCGCATCTCGGTGTTCATCCTGCGGATCAGGTCGCGGGCATCCACGGTGCGGTCGTGGATCTGCTGGGCCAGCCTCGTCAGCAGGGCGTCCTCCAGGATGCGCTGCTCGGAGTCGCTGAGCAGCTGCTGCTGGTCGTTCCTGCTGGCGCTGATCTTCGTGGCGAACGCGCCGACCGGCAGCAGGCCTTCCTCATCGGTGACGCGTACGACGATCACACCGTCGGCGCCGTCCCACTCGGGCCGGTAGTTCTGGTCGGCGGCGGTCAGCTGCGCCTGCAGGTCCTCCAGAGCCTTGGTCAGCCGGGTGGTGGACTGCTTGAGCGAGATCTCGGTCGGGGTCAGGTCACGGGTGACGGCGAGGACGGCCTCGTGCACCTCGCGAACGCCGGCGGGCAGCTCCTCGGCCTGCCAGTCGGCCTCCTGGGCGGGCCAGGCCAGGCCGGGCGGGCACTTGAGCACGTCGAGCAGCTCGCGGCGGGCGTAGGGGGCCAGCTCGCGCGCTGTCTCGCGCTCTTCGCGCCGCGCCACCGCCAGCGCCTCGGCAGACGTCTCCACCCGGGTGCGCGCGCTCACCTCGGCGGTCAGCGCGTCCCGCTCGGCGGACCTGGCGGACTGCGTCTCCCGCTCGGCGTCGGCGATGTTGCGCTCGGTCCGTTCGACCTCCGCCAGCATCTGCCGAGCCTCCGCGCCGACTGTCGCCTGCAACGCCTCCAGCTTGGCGGCCTCCTCGGTATGCCGCCGTCGCGCGGTCTGCTCGGTCTTGGCGGCGTTCGCCTCGTCCTCGGCGGCCTCCGTCAGCCGGTCGGCCGCCGCCTGCACGCTGGAGAGCTGGCGGGCCGCCTCCCGCCGCCGCCCGGCCAGGGTCCCGGCGGCGCGTTCGAATCGTTGTACGGCCCCCGCCACCTCATCGACGGCGTCCGGCGCCAGAGCGCGTTCGGCACCGGTGCGGCGCAGCGTCCGCTCGGCGGCGCCATGCGAGGCGACGGCCTCGTCGAAGCCCCGCTGGGCCTCGTCCGCGCCTTCCCTGGCGCCGCGCAGCCGTCCGGCCGCCTGTTCGCGGGCACGCAGGGCCGTCACGATGGGACCGGTCCTGGGCAACGCGGATCTGGCCTCCGCCACGGCCTCCAGCCTCGCCTCGGCCGCCGCGTCCTGCCGGCCGAGGCTCGCGAGAGCGTCGTCGAGAGCGGCGAGCCGGGTGTCGCACTCGGCCAGCCGGGCAGCGCGGCGCCGGGCCCTGGCCGTGGCGCCGATGTACTCGGCGTGCACCTTGTGATGGGCGCCGACCTGGATGCCCTGGAAGAAGCGGCCACCGGGCGTGATGACAGGGCGGAACAGCGGGTCGTCGACTACCGGTTCGGCGGAGAACACTCCGCCCTGCTCACCGTTGACCACCAAGTGGTCGTCGTCTTGCAGTTCGACGGCGCGCAGGATCGCGGTGACCCGGTCTGCTGAGACAGGGCTGTCTTCCTCCGGCTCCAGTACGCGGAGCAGGTTGGGTCCGGTGAATGGATACGCTTCGAAAAGGTAGGCGTCGGAGTCGCCCACCCGCACCGGCTCAGGCTCCGGCGTGATCCAGGCGTCCAGCAAGCCGGCGGCCTCCATTGCCGCCTCGATCCCGGCCGCGTCCCGCTCATCGACGCCGTCTCTGAATCTGACGAGCCGCCACAGCGGTGCTCCCGCCCTGCCCTCGCGCGAGGCGGCACGTGCCGGGTGGGGCGCGGGCGCGTCGTCATGTTCGGCGGCGATGCGCTGCCGCTCCTCCCGCGCACTCTGGCGTTCCCGCTCGGTCTGCCGCCGAGTTTCGCGCAACCGGGCCCGCTCGTCCCGCAGGTCCTGCACGGCCGGCGCCGTCAGCTCGCCGAAGACCGCTTCCAGGGTGGGCGCATCGGGCTCACCCACCTGGTCCAGGGCCTCGGTCAGTGCGGTGGCGTCGGCCGCCACGACGCCGTGGCGTTCGGCCCACGCCGACAGCTCCTCGCGCGCCATGCTCCTGGTTCGCTCCACCTCGGCTTCGGCGTTCGAGGCGGCCTCCTCGGCCTGAGCCAGGGCCGTCTGTGCCCGCTCCAGCGTGGCACGGGCCAGGTCGCGGGCCTGTTCGGCCTTGCTCAGGGCGGTCAGTGCGGCCCGGACCGCGCGTACGTCGTCGGCGCGGGCCGCGGCGCCGGCGCCGACCCGATCGGTGAATCCGTCCTCATCGGCGTCGCCGGGGCTCCACGGGATGCCGGCGGCGTGCGCCTCGTCGGCCAGCTCACCTGCCGTCCTGGAGACGGCCGATTCCAGCTCGGCCAGGTTGCGCCGCGCGGTTTCCAGCTCCGCCGCGGCCCTGCTCTTGGCCGCGGTGCGCCGCTCCAGCTCGGCCCGCGCGCCGGCGGCGGCGTCCGCGCAGGTGCGCACCAGCCGTTCGAGGTCGGCGAGCTGTTGCAGCGCCTCGTACGCGGCGCTCGACTTGAGCTGGTCCAGCCTGGCGCGCAACCCCGCCAGAGCGTCCTCGGCGGTGGCCGTCCGGGCCTCCGCCCGCGACCGCTCCTGCTCGGCGACGGTCAGTTTCTCCCTCGCTGTCCGGCGGGACTCGACGGCGGCGGCCACCTCGCCGCGGCGGCGGGTCAGCGCGTCGGCCGCCCAGCGGGCGTGGGTCCGCAGGTAGGTGCTGTAGCTGGAGAGGAACGCGGCCGTGGCCTCGTCCGCGGCGACCAACCCCTCCAGGGTGCGCTGCACCGACTCCATGTCGTCGAAGGAACGGGCCGCTTCGGCGATCAGTTCGTCGTCGATCGGGCGCAGGCCGTCGGTCAGCGTGTCGGACAGCTTGGACGGGTCGAGGTTCTTGGCCAGCTGCGGCCTGCGCAGGGTGAGGATCAGCGTGATGAGCTGCTCGTAGCGCTCCCTGCCCAGCCCGAACAGCCGCCGGTCGATGGCCGCCCGGTAGTCGGAGGCCGAGCCGATCAGCGCCTGCTCGCCCAGCTCCGCCGCGAGCTGCTTGCGGGTCATCGGCCGGTCGTCGGGCGTGAGCAGGGAGAAGTCCTCGCCGACGCGGCCGTCGCAGACGAAATGCCAGCGTACGGGAGTGTCGCGGTGCCGCTGGGCGTGCAGCCCGACGCCGGCCGTGACCGACCGGCCGGTGCCGGGATCGCGGAACTCCATCCAGACATAGCCGAGCGCGGAGTCCTGCCCGCGGAAGAGCAGGTTGGACTTCATCGTCCGGTCTTCGGAGGCGAACGGGTTGAGCCGCTTGGGATCGATCCGCCCGTCGAGCACGAACGGGAACAAGACCTCCAGCGCCTTGGTCTTGCCCGACCCGTTGGGCCCGCGCAGGATCAGCCAGCCGCCCGCGAAGGCGAACTCCTCATCCCGGTAGTCCCACAGGTTGATGATCCCTGCCCGAGAGGGGACGAACCTGGTCACTTCACATCCTCGAAGAGAGTGGATTGTTCGGGGCGCTGTTTCACCTCCGCGGTGACGCCGCGGTATCGGGCCAGCAGCGGCAACGCCAGCACGCCGCCCTCGACGACCGCCACCAGGCGCAGCTTGGCCAGCAGCGCGACTGCCTCGCCGAGCAGCCGGTCGGGATCGGCCCGCCAGACGGCGCCGAAGGCGACGCCGAAGTGACCGACGAGCTCGCGCATGACGCGCCGCAGCCAGGTATCGGGCAGGAAGGGATAGACGGCCTCGCCCGTCGGCGCCGTCCCGGTCCTGTCCTGCTCGGCCAGCACGGTCAGCACGTTGCCGCGCGGCAGTGCCGCGTCGATGCGCGCGGCCGCCTCGGCCAGGCGTTCCGCAGCGGTGGGCGCAGGCAGCGGCGTGGGAGGGTTGCGCCGGTTGCCGGGCCCGCAGTGGGTGGCGATACGCGCGGCCAGGAGCAGCGCCGCCTGGGCGATCGTCCCGCCGCCTGGGAAGCGGACGTCCGACAGGCGTCCCGAGGTGTCGATGACGGCGACGCCCTCCGCCCGGCGTTCCACGGTCAGCCCGGTCAGCCGCTCCAGGTCCTCGGCCAGGTTGGGCGAGCGGAGCTGGCCGTGCAACGACTCGTCGACCTCCGCGTAGTAGACGACCGGCTGCTCGAGAACCAGGCGGCGCGCCTTGCGCGCCGCCGCCCTGCGCGTCGTGGCCTGTCCCTGCGCCAGGCCCTGGCCGGTGTCGAGCAACGCGGTGACCGAGCCGACATGCTGCAGGACCCTGCTGGGGCGGTAGACGGCGCCGGCGATCTCCCTGTCGATGTCGTAGAGCGCCTCGGCCCTGTCGGGGTCGTTGACCCAGGCGGACGCCGAGCCGTCGGCCAGGGCGAGCGCGCCACGCCGCTCCAGCCAGGCCACCGCGTCCACGAACGCGTCGCGGTCGGGCTTGCGCTCGGTGTCCATGCCCAGCCCGTCGATCCTGGCGGCGTCGGCCGCGACCGCGTCGGCCAGCTCGCTCAGCGCGATCTGCGTGCCCGAGCGGCCAAGAGCGGCCAGCGTCAGCATCAGGTACGCGTACCGTCTGCGGTTGAAGGGCCGGTCGGTCCTGGTCAGCGCGGGCGTGGTGGCGTCGAGCCGGTCGTGCACGCGCAGCAGCCTGGCGGTGTCCGCGGTGGTGAGCAGCCGGTAGCCGAGCACCTCGGGCAGATCCGCGCGCAGTTGCGTCGTCCACCGCCTGACCAGGGGGAGCGCGCCCCTGTCCGGGTAGGTGGGAGTGATCAGCGGGTGGCGCAGCAGCAGCCGCACGGCCCGTTGGTAGTCGGCCAGCTCCAGCGGCGACACGTCGGCGGCGACCCTCATATCGAGGACACCTCCAGGCGCAGGCCGTCGAGGTGGAGGCGGCCGCGGACGGTCGCTACCGTGGTCGAGCCCTCGCACGGGCGCAGGGTGAGCCGCACGCCGTGCGCCGACCCGCTGGCGGTGACACTCCTGCTCGCCGGGACGCGGGCCGACAGCGCCAGATCGAGCAGGCCCAGCAAGGCCTGCGTCTCCGGCTCGTCCAGCACCCGGTCGTACACGCCGTCGCCGGCCAGCGCGCCGGCGGCGGAGCGGCGCTGCGCCTGAGCCTTGAGCTGCTCGGCCCGCAGCCGCTGGCGCTGGGCGTGGTTGCGCTCGATGCGGCCCACCCCGTGCAGGCCCGGCGTCCGGCCTGACTGCACGAGCGTGCGCGCCACCCGGACCGGCTCGGCGTCCCACCACGACAGCCTGCTGGGGATCAGCTCCGGCTCGTCGTACGGCACCGCCACGTGACGAGGCGAACCCAGATCGAAGGTGACCTGGAACAGCGCGTGCGCGTCGTCGTCGCTCGGGCAGGAGACGAACCACTGGGCCAGATGACGCAACTGGCTCTCCCTGCTCACTCCGCCCCGTCTGGCCTCGGTCACCCGGCGCAGCAGCGCCAGAACCCCGGCGATGGCGGTGACGGTCGCGCCCTGCAACCGCTCGGCCTCGCTCGCGGCGCCGTCGGCGAACCAGTGGGTCAGGCCCGACCAGCGCTGCCGCCAGTCCTCCTCCCGCTCGGCCGGTGTGCGGAACAGCCGCTCGTCCGCCCCGGCCGCGAGAGCGATCAGCCGCTCGACGCCGGTCGCGGCGACCTCCTGGACGGCGGCGGCCAGCAGCGGCTGGTAGCGGGCCAGCTCGGCGGTGAACTCGCGCATGTGGGTCAGCAGCCCGTCCTTGTGCGCCAGGAACACCTCGGGGCTGGTGTCATTGGTGCGGGCCAGGTCACCGAGCATGAGGTAGAAACGGGCGGCCCGCATCGCCATGTCGGACAGCACCCCGTCCAGGCGGCCCAGCTTGCGGTAGATCTCGTCGCCGTCGCCGGTGCGGCCGGCCTCGGCCAGGGCCTTCAGGTCGGCCAGGATGTCGGGGAAGACCAGCCTGGACAGCTGCGCATCCTCCAACCCCGCGCCCAGCACGTCCTCCACCGCGTGGTAGGCCCGGTATCCCGCCTGGGTGAACTGGTAGACGTAGTGACGGTTGCGGTATTCGGCCAGGTTGGCCGCGCGGGTGCCGTCATAGCTGCGGTCGAGCAGCCGCCAGTCGGCCAGCGAGTCGAGCAGCGGCTGCACGTCCTCGATCGCGGGGCAGGACGGATGCTCCTCGCGCAGGGCCTGGAGCAGCTCCCGGGTCTGCGAGGCGTGCAGCAGCACCTGATAGTTGGCGCGGCCGCGGTCGAAGGCGCGCAGCACCCACAGGTATTCGTGCCGCTTCTCGGCCGCCGCGAAATGGAACAGCCGCATCCGGTCGTCGAGCGTGAACGCGTCGATCCCGAACGCCGCAGCCTGCCCGGTGCTCTCATCCATCACGTCTAGCATGCCGTACGTCACCGATGGTTCTCTCCGGAAAGTCCGGAAAGGCGGCGCAGGACGGTCAGGGCGGCGGCCCGGCTGAGCTGGTCGTGATGCGACTCGTTGCGACGGGTGCGCAGACAGCCGTAGCAGGAGGTCTCCTCGCCGCAGTCGCACGAGCCGACCCGGCGCACGGCCGCGTCCACGACGGCGTCCAGCCGGTCGGCGACGCGCAGCACGCTGCCGGCCCCACCCGGCACGGTGTCGAACAGCACGAGCGCGCCGCCGGTCATCGTGCCGTCGACGTCATCCCTGTTGATCTCCAGCCCGTCGGCGGCGCCCTCCAGCAGCGCGTACAGCACGGACCGGGACAGGTTCGGCACGTCGAAACGCAGCTCCAGAATGTCGGTCTCGTAGCCGTGCGCCAGCGAGCGCCAGCGCAACGGGCCTTCGCACGGGCTGCGCCGCAGCGGGTGGGCGTGCGTCTTCGGCGTCCTGCCCAGGTTGGACGCGCCCCAGCCGCACCAGTCGCAGATGAGGAAGCCACTGCCCGCGGGCCCCTCCGAGATCGCCACCAGCCTGCCGCGCGAGCCCGACCGGCACCAGGCCACCGCCTCCGAGGAGGACCGCCAGCGGCGCTCGGCCAGCTCGATCCCGAGCGAGACCACGTGCGTGGCGCCGCCCCAGACGGTCTTCGGCGGGGCCACGGCGGGTTTGGCCGTGCGGTGGTCGGCGACGAAGCCGAACTCCGGCACGTAGTACTGCCTCAGCGGTCCCTGGGCGGCTGCGCCGCAGGCCGGGCAGGCGGCCTCGAGCGACTCATCGCCCTCCCTGTAGTGGTGGCAGGCGCGGCAGACGGTGTAGTGGCGGCTGATCAGCTCACGTCCGGGCAGGCGGTAGAGGCCCGCGGAACGCCAGAGCACGCCGCCCGCGACCACCTCCGCGCCTGGCGCGTACTCGTAGATCGCGGTCGACAGGTCGCGCGACAATTCGAGACGCGCGCCGACCTGGCTGTCGCAGTGCGCGGTACGCAGCTCGACGGTGTCCACGGGGAAGCCGTATTTGGGCAGCACGTTGCGGTTGGCCAGATGGCCGATCAGGGACCGTCTGGTCAGCGTGTTGACCGTGCGCTCGAAACGGGCGGCCAGATCGCTGCGGCGTTGCTCGAAGGCGGCCGTCCTGCGCTCCTCGAACGTCGCCACGTCCTGGGCGAGCTCCAGCCGTACCTTTTCCAGGTGGTCGCAGAGCACCTGCGCCCAGGCGCCGGACTCCACGCCGAGTTCGGCCTGGGCCTGCGGCGGCAGCACTGCCCGCAGCGAGGCCGTGACCTGCGGTGGGACGGGGGAGAGGAAGCGCCGCACCCGCTCGGGACCATCGCCGAGGAAGAAGTCGCCGGCCGTTTTCCACACCGTGCCGGACGTCTCCTTCGCCTGGCGGAAGAAGGCGGCCAGCGCCACCGAGTGCGCGTGCCTGCGATCGATCCGCGCGTTGCCCAGCGGCACGTACGGCGCGCGCACCCGGCCCGCGATCATGGTCTCCGGCTCGGCGTAGCGGGACAGGTCGTGGGAGCGGCGCTGGGCGTAGGTGACCACCAGAGCGGCGGAGTCGGCGCGCCGCCCCGCCCGCCCGGCCCGCTGGATGTAGTTGGCGGTGGTGGGCGGCATGTTGCGCAGCAGCACGGCGCGCAGCTCGCCGACGTCCACGCCGAGCTCGAACGTGGTCGAGCACGACAGCACGTTCACCTCGCCCCTGACGAAGCGTTGCTGGATGTCGGCCGCCTCCAGGCTGGTCCACTGCGCCGTGTGCTCCTTGGCGAGCAACGGAACAGGTGATATTTCCTGATAAAGCCGCCGATAGTGATCGTCTTCCTCGGGTATGGCTGGCCGCAGCCGCCCTGTGCACCCCATGGTCGGGCACACCCCGCGCACCGAAGCGGTGGCCACCCGGCGGCACAGCTCACACCTCAGCAGCGGCGCGTCGGCGGAAAGCGCCAGCCAGGTGTGATCGACCTGGTACACCTGCCCTACCCGGGGCAGCGCCATGGCGGTCAGCCAGCCGTCGGGCAGGGCGGTCAGGAACCGCCAGCACCCGTCCAGCACCGCCCTGGCGTCGGCGTCCGGCCCCAGAACCCTGGCCAGGTAGTCCAGCCGGCGGTTGGACCCCCGCGTGGGCAGCCAGCTGAGCACCTTCAGCTTGGCCTCGGAGCCGTCCCTCCGCACGTGAATGGGCCCGCGCCGGGGATCGAAGATCTCGTCGCGCGGATCCACTTCCTCCGGCATGCTGAGCGTCCCCTGATGCCGGAGCGTGGTGACCAGCTCGCCGAGCAACTGCCAGCACTCCTCGGCCGACAGCCCCAGCTCCAGCAGCGGTGCTGGAGGCCGCCACGCCGGGTCCACGTCGAGGCGTACGCCGAACAGGCCGACGCCCTCCAGCGAGTGCCGGTCATCCAGCGCGACCAGTTCGCGCATCACCCACCGGGCCACCTCCCGCCGGCGTTGCTGCCGTGAGTCGCGCCGCTGGAAGACCCCGGCCTCGGCGGCGGCCCTGACCGTCTCCTCGATCAGGTCGTCGACCGTCGCCGTCGCGTCCCTGGCCGTGGCCCTGCGCAGCCCCTCCAGCATCAGCCCGCGCCGCTGGACGGTGGCGTGACTGGACTCCAGGTACGGGGCGAAGAATGCGGCTGCCTGCCGGGAGTCACTGAACGCCAGCAGCTTCCTGCCCCCACCAGGACGCCCTGCCTGCGCCTCGTCGGCTGGCAGCGCCTGGTAGAGCGTGGTCGCCAGCACGGCGGCGGCGGCCTCGTTGCCGCTCTCGAACTGCCGGATCATCCCCGCGCCTCGTGCGCCGCAGGCGGCGCAGCCGGACGGGACGCTCGCCTTGGTCCGCAGATGGAGCACCGGGCGGCGGTCGGTCGCGCCGCATCCGCACCGGCCGAGCGCGCCGCACCGCCCGCACAGCAGCGCCCGCTCGGCCGTCGCCTCGGGAACGTCGCCCAGCACCACGTCGTCCTCGTCGCTCGCCTGGTCGGGATCGCCCAGCAGCAGCCACACCCGCGACTGCGCCGCGGTCACCCGGGGTGAGAACACCTCCTCATCACCCGCTCCCGACACGGCGCCGACCAGGTGTACCGCGCCGCACCGTTTGCAGGCGCCGAACTCGAACATCGCCCCGGAACACTCCTGGCACCGCTCGCGGCGGCCAAGCGACACGTGCGGGCCGAGCAGGCATACGAAGGCGCCCTCGGTGGCGCGTACGAACAGGTGATAGCGGGCCGACAGCACCGGCCTGTCGTCGTCGCGCAGGCGCGCGCCCAGATCGACCAGCGCGGTCAGCGCCCGCTCGTCTCCCTCGAAGAGCATCGCGGCCAGCTCGGAGAACGCGCGCGGGCCCGCCGACAGCAGCCCGCGCAGCCTGGCCATCGTGTGCTCGCGTGCCAGCGCGGCCCCGGCGGAGGCGAACTCGCCGCCCGCGCGAGCCAGCAGCTCCTTCTCCGGATCCGCGCAGGAGGTCAGCTCGGCGTAGTCGGGCAAAGGTCCCCAGAACGGGCCTTCCGGCACGGCGACCCGGCTGGCCGTGACCAGGTCCTGGCGAGCCGGATCACCCTCTACCCACTCGAACGTCGCGTCGAACAGCTTGCTCGCGAACTCCATCACCGCCTGCGGCCGGTCGCCCACGGTGGCGCTGGTGGCCGTGTACCGCAGCGGTCGCCCGTGCGCTACCCGCTCGCGCAGCCGTCGCAGCAGCATGCCAAGTTCCTCGGCCTTGGCCCCGTCGTAGACATGCGCCTCGTCCAGCGCCACGAACCGCCAGGTCTCGCCCTCGAACAGCTCCAGGTCCGCCGGGCGCAGGAGAAGGTACTCCAGCATCGCGTAGTTGGTGATCAGCAGGTGCGGCGGGGTGCGGCGCATCTCCTCGCGACTGAGCAGTTCGCCGGGCAACCGCCCGGCCCCGGGATGGAGCTCCTCGAACAGGGCCAGGCCCTGTGCCTCTCGCTCGGGCGTGTCTCCGGTGTAGCGGCCGAAGGTGAGGTACGGCGCCGCCGCCAGCAACTCGCGTAGCCGTTTGAGCTGGTCGTTGGCCAGCGCGTTCATCGGATAGAGCAACAGTGCCCGCACGCCTGGCCCCAGTGTCCCCGACGTTCGCTCGGCGGCCAGGTCGTTCAGTATCGGCAGCAGGAAGCTCTCGGTCTTGCCCGACCCGGTGCCCGTCGCCACCACCAGGTTGCGCCCGGCCGCGCTCTTGCGCAGCGCCTGCTCCTGATGGGCGTAGAGCGGCCGGTCCAGGGGCAGCGCCGGACCGGCGAGCCGGGCGAAGGCCGGATCGAGCACGCCCTCCGCCAGCAGATCGCGCAGCGTCGCGCCGCTGTGGTACGGCGGCGCCGCCTCCAGCAGCGGACCCTTGCTGAGCAGCGGGCTGGTGACGATCTGCGCTGCCAGCGCGGCGGCGATCGCCGGGTCACGCACCGGCAGCAGCGAGGCCAGGTAGCGTCGGTACGCGCCAGTGATGAGTGCGCTGGTGGCAAGGGGGTCCACAGGGCTCCGTCTCTTTCAGCGGAAGGTTCGCTCGCCGGCCAGCACGCCGTCCGGCCAGCGCGTTCCGGTCCAGGGATCTGGCAGGGCCAGCCGTACCAGCACTCGATCCGCCTCGGCCAGTGGCGGCGGCAGGGCCAGCACTCCCTGCTCAGGCACGGGCAGCACCTCCCTTCGGTCTCCAGCCCGGACCTCGGCGACCAGGCCGTCCAGCCAGACCAGCCCCCGCAGGACGAGCCGGTCCCCGAGGTGCTCGACGGCCGAGGCGGTGCCCGCCGGGCGGACGAAGGCGACCGGCACGTCAGGTGGATACACCAGGTCGGCTCCGGCATGGGCGGCGATGGTGTCGAGCAGGCGGCGAGGGCTGAACAGCCCTCGCGCGGAAGGCGGCAACTCCTGGACGGCCTGGCCGCCCGCCCGCACCTCCAGCGGCCGAGGCGGCAGGCCGTCGATTCGCAACCAGTCCATCGTGCCCAACTCCTCGACCGCCAGTCGCAACGGGCGGGCCCGCGGCGCGTGCCGGTCGGTACTCACCCGCATGTGCGGCGGGCTAAGGGTCAGCCGTGCGCCGCGGTGCTCGAAGACTCGTTCGGTCTCCTCGGCCGTGAAGACCGGCAGCCGGTCCGCACCCACGCGTACCGTCGCCCGCTGGAGCCCGTCCGCGGTGAGCAGCCGCAACTCCGGTTCGTGCGAGACACTCAGTCCCGAGGCCACGAAGACGGTCCTGCGCGCACCCTTGCCGATGGGGCCGCGCACCACCACCGTCACCGCGCCCACGCCCTGCCAGATCTGAGGGATCGTGACGGGCTCGCTGGGCGTGCGGCTCTCGCGTAGCACGGACCTGCCGGCTTGCCGTACCTCCACCGACCAGGTGAAACCGTCTCCAGGCAGCCAGACCGACACGCTTGCGGTCACGGGCATCCCGCTCGGGGCAGTGACGCCCGGGAGCGGCGGTCCCGTGAGCACCTGGGGGCGGTCTTTGCCGCGGACCTGGCGTCGGCGGCCGCCGACGAGGCCGACCCAGGTGGCCTGGCCTGGCGAGAGCTGTGCCAGCCGCCAGCCGGGCCAGCAGGCGGACTCGGCGACCACACGCGGCGGGGGGTCGCCGGTGAGTTCGCGGTCGGCAGGAAAGACGGCCCAGAAGCCGTCCGAGGGCAGGGCGCGCTCGGTGGGCAGCCGGTGGCCGTCCTCCTTGAAGATCAGCAAGGGATCCGCCGGATCGATCACGCGGACCGCGTGGCCGTTCACCGAGAGGGACTGGTCCGGGGCCGTGATGGGGACGTGGCCGTCGGGGTCGACCTGCGCGTGCTTCCCGTCGACCAGGACGTCCGCCGAGCCGGGCGGGCGCAGCCGAACGCCCCCACCGAACGGTTCGAGGGTGATCTCCGGGCGCTCGGCGGCGGGTATGGGGTCGATGACACCCGCGCGGACCAGGGCGATGGTCTGGTCGACGATCCTGCGAGGCAGGCCGAGATCGTCGGTCTCCTGGTCGGGAGCGCGTAGGCGCTCCAACAAGTCGAGGCACCGCTCGGCCAGCTCGCCCGCGAAGTCGTCGCCGTGTTCGACCAGCCGGCGCATCGGCTCGTCCAACTCCTCGGCGCGGCCCTCCAACAGGTAGCGCAGGAACCCCTCCAGGCAGGAGTCCGGCACGCCCGCGTGCAGCAAGATCGGGCCGAGATGCCGGTTCGGGGCGTCCTGCCCGGGCAGGCCCAGGCGGTCGAGCGCCGCGGCGAACGCCTCGCCGTACTGCTGGGCGTCCGCCGCGCGGCCCCGGCGTCCTGTCGTCGCCCACCAGGCCGGCCAGAACGACCCTGAACGGTAGCCCTCCGCCGCTACGGCGGACAAGGCGACCACCACGCAGGCGGGCCAGCGCTCGGCCAGCTCCAGGTGGCCGCCACGGCGTAACCCACGATGCACCTCGCCCAGCGCGGCGGCGGCCGCGCGCACCATGATGGGGTCCGCGTCCGCCTCCGCGGCCAGCGACACGCGGCGCAGCCGGTGGGCCCACGTGCGTTCGAGGAGATCCAGGAGGGAAACTGCGTGACGGGTGAGCATGGGGTGTTTCTCTGGAGAATCGGACGGGGCCAAGGACACAGGCAACAACGAGCTGTGCGTACTCCCTACGGTCTCATAAGGGCAGGTATGACCGTGGAGGGATTCGTGACGGTCTACGGGGCGGCGAGCCGAACGGAGGCAGGCCGCGACCCCTGTGGCGCTGAGGCATCGCAATTCCGATCACATGGCGCAGATCCTGATCAACGCACCTCGCAAGCACCCTGCTGCTCGCCATGATGGGTTCGCGGGACGTCCCCGTGCTCCGTACGTGCTCGTACGCCCCGTCACACGCCGTCAGGACCCGGCACCGCCTGACACGCAAAACGCGCTGAGGCGGCACGAACCATCACCCAACGGCACAGGGCGGCACTAAAAGATCTTGCTTCTAATCCGATGGTCGCAGTGCTCGCAACTCCGATGTCTGCGCTTTTGAGACGAGTCGAGACGAAGCTTGATCTCGTCTTTACGTTCGATCGCGTTTGCAGCCAACGCTTGATTTATCGAAAGCAGCGCGTTGCCAATGATTTGCTGAACATGTACAGAATGCCTTGTCTCAAACTTCGGTAGGGCTCGCGCACGAGTTCTGGGGACTTCGACTGCCTAATCCGACGGTCGCAGCTTCGAATCCTACAGGGGCGCGCTTTGATCATGGTCTGACCTGCGGTTGTGCGGGATCGGATGCGTTCTAGAATTTTCGTCTAGCGCTTGCGTGCTCCATGCGTGCTCGCGCGCACCACACCCGCACACACTATGATCAACATCATCGCTCTGGGACTACCTTGGCAAAGGAAACGGCCCCATCCCTGTACGACTCTGCTGGTAACTCGCGCGGTGGCTTCTGCCCTTGATCGCGCTCGTGGGAGCAGCCGTCGTCTTTGTCCTGGCTGCGGGATGGACAGAGGTGGCCGTGTCGATGCAGCCGATGCCGTGGCCGGAGCCGGCGCCTGAGGTCGCCGCGGCGATCCGGATGTCCCCAGATCGGGTTCTCCCGCGCCGGGCGCAGTCACTAGGTCCCGGATCTCCCTGACTCGTCCTCGGGCGGCCGAGCCGGCTTGGATACGTTCACCGGCGTCGGACCAGGCGGCGGTGCCAGGCTGGCAGGGTGCCCGACGTCACCAGCCGATGAACTGCAAGCCGGGCGGCAGGAGTCGCGCCAGCGCGGCGAGGACCGCTCGATCGGCCCAGTCCTGCTTCGGCCCGGACGACCTGGCGCCGCAGCACCGCTACCTCATGCCGCAGCATCATGATCTCGACGTCCTTGACCGCCTCACCTCGGCCTAGGAGTACCGTCCAGCCAAACGCCCGGATCACGAGTAGGTAGAGAAGACGGAGAGACATAAGAACCGATCTTGCCTGAGCCGCGTCTCAGGTCGACTCCCAGGTCAAGCGCCTTGCGACGACTTCTGCAGCGGTGCAGGCAGGCTCAGCGAAGTCCTCTACAAGTATTAACATGCCGCTTGACCTGCATGGGCGGAGTTTTCTGCGGGCGCAGACTCCGCTGACATACCGACCAGCCGAGCCCGCTCAGCTTCAGGCAGCCGGATCTCCACACTTAGCCGACAGCGGGACGGCCATCTCATACGCCCCAACGGCCAAGATCTTCAGGACGGTCCTGAGCGACGTGCCTCCCCGCTGCGGAGGCGCAGTGTGCTTTCCAAGCAGAGCGCCTCTGCTTCGTGGGTGGTGAGGCGCCCGGTGGCGACTTGTGCCGCGGCGGTGTGCTGGAGCCCGAGGACGGCGGCGGCGAGCCAGGCCGCGGGGAGTGATGGGTCGGAGTCGCCCGTGTGCTGGCCTCGCTGGATGAGCCGTTCGAGTCGTGGGGGCACGGCGTCATGGGGGTCGCTGTCGGGTCGCGGGATCTGGGCCGCAGTGGTGTTCAGCAGAAGGGGATAGCGGTCGAGAAACCGCCAGCCGGCGCCGAGGAACTGGGTCAGCGCGTCGGCGGGTGGGACGGTGTCGAGGCCTGCGTCGTCGAGCAGGGCGGCGTATTCGGCGGCCGCGGCCTTGACGAGGGCGGCTACTAGGGCATCGCGTGAAGGGAAGTGCGCATAGACGGTCTGGCGAGTGAGGCCGGCCGTGGCGGCGATGTCCTCCGTGCTCGCGTCGGGGCGCTCGCCGAGCACGATGCGCCGCGTTGAGGATGGCGTCGATGCTGCGCCGGGCGTCGGACCGGCGGCGGCGTGGCGGCGTGGCGGTGTCGTGCGAGTCGACCATTCCTAGAAGGTACGCGTTCGGCCATAACCTTGACAAGCTGTAAGAGATAGATAAGTCTTACGGCATGTCAAAGAAAAGCTTGGGTGGAGATCATCCGACGATCGAGGTGCGGTCTGGTCAAGGTCTACGGAGAGAACCAGGCGCTGGACGGGATCGACCTGACGGTCCGGAGCGGCCAGGTGTTCGGGTTCCTCGGCCCCAACGGGGCGGGCAAAACCACCCTGTTGCGCGGCTGTACGGCGGCGCGCGCATCCTCGGCCACGACGTGCTGACCGAGGCGGACGCGATCCGGGGCCCGGGTGGCGGTGACCGGTCTCGGATACATGCCGGCACTCCAGGACCCGCCGTGGACCGTCACCCCCTCCTGGCCTTCACCGCGATCCACGCCGCGCGGGGGACTGAATGACAAGGAGGGGTGGCATGCGGATTCTCATCTCCGGCGCCAGCATCGCTGGTCCGGTCCTGGCGTACTGGCTCACCAGATACGGCTTCGAGGTCACAGTCGTGGAACGGGCCCCGGTGCTGCGCAAGACGGGCGGGCATGCGGTCGGCCTGTTCCGTCCCGCCATGGACATCGTCGAGAAGATGGGCCTGATCGACCGGGTTCACGCGAAGCGGACCGGCACCGAGCGGCTCACGATGTACCGGGAGGGCCGGAAGGGGAGCATCGAGCTGGAGATCGGCCGGCTGGTGAGGGCGATCTCCGACCGGCACGTCGAGATCATGCGCGACGACCTGAGCGAGATCTTCTACGACGCCACCCGCGACGCCGTCGACTACGTCTTCGACGATTCCATCACGTCGATCTCGGACGACGGCGAGGTCACGTTCGAGCGCGGGCCCGCTGGGCGGTTCGACCTCGTCGTCGGCGCCGACGGGCTGCACTCGAACGTGCGCCGCCTCGTCTTCGGCCCCGAGTCGAGCTACGCGAGCTGGATCGGCGCCTACCTCGCCGTCATGTCGGTCCCCAACCACCTGGGGCTCGACGGTCGCATGGAGAGCATCTTGGGCGTCGGCCTCATGGTGGGCATGTACGGCACGGCGCACATGGACGACGCGCGGGCTTTGTTCCTGTTCAGGACGCCGCGGCCGCTCGACTACCACCACCGCGACGTCGCCCGGCAGAAGGAGCTGCTGCGTGCCCGGTTCGAGGGCGTGGGCTGGGAGGTGCCACGTCTGCTGGCCCAGCTCGACAGCACCCCGGCGTTCTATTTCGACTCCATCACCCAGTTGCGCCTCGACACCTGGTCGCGGGGCCGGGTGACGCTGGTCGGAGACGCGGGCCACTGCCCCGGGCCCGCGGTGGGAGGCAGCACCAGCCTCGCGGTCGTCGGGGCATACGTGCTGGCGGGCGAGCTGGCGGCGGCGGGCGGCGACTACGAGCGCGCGCTGCGTGCTTACGCTGCCGAGATCGGTGACTACGTACGGGGTGCCCGCGCGCTCGCCGTCAGCGCCGCCAAGCGGCTCGTGCCCGGCAGCGCGTTCGACCTGTGGACGCTCGCGCAGGGGGCGCGGCTCGTCGGCCACCTGCCGACCGGGCTGGTCAGGGCAGCGTCCAGGCTCGGTGGTCAAGGCGTCCGGGTGCACGACTCGATCACGCTGAAGGACTACTCGGCGTACGAGGTCGCCTGGACATGACCTGTGCGGTCCTGTTGGGGATGGCGTGCGCGGTGCGCCTGGAGATGGCCTGCGCGGTTCACCCGGGAATGAGCCGAGACAGGCGAGATAAGCGGAGATGAGGGGCGAGGCGCGCCGCTGGACTGCGCGCCGTGCGTGCGGCTGGTCTTCTTCGCCAGTTCCGCCGCAGTTGTTCGTAACGGGCGACCGCACCCCCGATCCGGCAGGGTTGATGTTCGCCAGTCCTGACCGCACCCAGCCGCCACGCGGGCGGACGCCGCTCACCTCGGCCAACGACCTGTCTCTGGTTGATGCCAAAGCCCTTGAGTCGATGACTGCGGTCGCTTCTCACGAACGAAACCAAGCGGCCTTGTGTCCCTCCTGTACGCCACCTATCCGCGAGACGTCGGCCGGCTCGGCCGGACGCTCGAAATCCATTGCCGGCCGGCGCTCGCGGACTGACAAGGGACGGCGTGACGGCTCGCGGTTCGTGTCGAGGCCGGCCGACGGGCCCAGGACGCCGATCCCGGACGGACGTGAACGCCCCGCTCGGCATCAACCGGCGGGGGTTGTTCACGTCATCCGGATCGACACCACGAGTGTCGTGGCCGCATCAGTTCAGCGGCATGGAGATGGAGGAGTCCCAGGCCTTCACTCCGGCCAGCTTGGTGTAGAGGGAGTGGCAGCCGCCGTACCCGGTGATGATGCCCATCGCGCGCACCATGGTGCTTCCGCTCACACCTTGGTAGACCGCGCCACCCGAATCCCCCGGCTGGATGGTCGTGCAGTCGTACTGCCCGTCGTTGTCCTGGTCGGACTGGATCAACGCCAGCTGGCGCATGTACAACCCGCCGACGTACCCCTCATAGTTGGCGTCGGTCACGATGTGCCGGCAGATCTGGCCTGTCGTGCGGCCGCTGGTGCAGACGGAGGTTCCGTTCGCGGGAGTCGACCAGCTCACGGCCCCCACCAGCAGGGACGAGCAACTGCCCGAGAGATTGGCGCAGTTGTAGACGGCGTTGACGTACGTGGAGCCCTGCAGCAGGGAGAAGTCTCCGTAGAGGTCCTGGTTGCCGTCCGTGTAGGCTCCCAGCTCTCCACCGACAGTGGTGGTCACCTTGGCCCCGAAGTAGTAGCTCGTCGAGGGCGGGGTGGCGCTGGTGAAGGTGGCGGCCCAGGCGCGAGGATAGTTGGTCGCGCCCGGCATGCAGTGGCCGGCCGTCAACATGTGGCGGACGCCGTCCTTGACCACGGGGAATGACGTCGAGCAAAGGCCTGCTTCTCCGGTGTGGGGCTCGTTCCACAGGCGATATCCGGCCCCGGCGTAGTGCGGCGCCGAGTCCCGTGACCGGTCGCGCTCGGCGACCTTCATCCCATCCGCGAGCCGGAACACCACCGAATCCCCGAAGCGCTGCTTGAGGTTGATCCTGGCGGCGTCCGAATCGCTGGTGGCGTAAGCCACCGCGATCCCGCGCGCAGGGTCGAGGCCCACGCCGATGACCTTGTCCTGGTACGTGCCTGCTCTGATGAGCTCACCGATCTCGGCCTTGGTGCGCCGGGCGTCCGCCAGGCTGCGGTTGCCTTCCTCGACCTTGATGGACACGGGCCGGGTCCCAACGGCCCGCTTCGCGCCGCCTCTGACGGTGACGGAACGCTGCTCGAAGTCGGGCCCCGGGGGGAGGACCACTGTCACCGCGTCGGGGCCGGTGATCCGAACGCCGGTGTACTTCTCGGGCGACGCCTCGACCAGCGCGTTGATCTCGTTGGCCGCTTCCTCGGTCTCCGGCGAGACAAGGCCGGGCCCGGGCGGCGCTGGCTCGAACGCGGGGGCGGGTTGGTCGGCTGACGCGGGGACGATCGGCGTCAGGGCGAGGATGAGTGCGGATAAGGAGACGGTGACGCTTTTGACCAGTCGCATGTGACCTCCCAGGTGGGCTGTGGGAACGACGGCGCATGCCGGAGCAACGCAGATGGCATGGCCGAATAAGGGATAGGACCGTAAAGTTCATGGGCTCCGCCAGTTGAACGTGGAACCCATCGAAACTTCGCTACGGGAGCGGTTGCATCGTCCTGTGGGCGCCCGTTAACGCTCGCTAGTGTGATCTTTTGTGCAAATTCCGTCAAGCCCCATGGATGATCGGTGTCTTGGTCGGCAGTCCGGGTCGACTCTTTACGTTCAGCGTGTATGGTTACGGTCGGGGCCGAAAATGAGTCGCGATCCCATGACGTCCAGCGCGGCAAGCTCACCCTTGAGTACCAGCCCTCGCGCTAAGCCGATGCAGCAGGGCGGCCGGAACGGTTGCGCATGCGGTGACCAGGTACGTGTCCCTGTGAATGGGGCATCACGGAAGGCTGGGCATCACCGGTCGTCCGAACGCATTTCGCTAGCTGGGTCTCTGTCCGGCGGCAGACGGACTGCCATCACCTGGCAGCCGATCTGACACGGTTCGCGGGCCTGCAGGCCGCACCCGCGCCACGGGTCACGTTCGGAAGAACATCGCCGAGCAGTTGGGGAGCGAGGCGGATCTTCCTCAGTCGTCGAGCAGCCGCCATGTGGTGAGGGCGAGTCTGGCCCGTGCCAGTCCGGTGGGTTCGGTGAGGTCGATGTCCAGGGTCTTTGCGATCTGTTCGAGCCGGCGAGCGACGCTGCTGTGGTGCAGGTGGAGAAGGTCGGCGGCCTGTCGTAGGGAGCCGGTGGCGCAGTAGGCGTCCAGAGTCTCCAGATCTTCTGCGCTGTCGGCCATCCGGATGATCGCGGCGACGTCGGCGTTGTCTCGCGCGGCGTCGGGGGGTATCTCGGCCAGAAGGGCCAGCGCGCCCAGGTCGCCGTAGTGGACGACCGGCTGGCGCGGGGCGGTGAAGCGGAGGGCGGTGCGGGCTTGCCGCCAGGATCGCTCGGAGCTGTCGGCGGCGCCGATGCCCGCGCGTACGCTCGCCGGGAACTGGGCCAGGTCCACGGTGGTGGCCAGGATGACGCCCACGTCGGCGAGCGGTGCCGCCTTCACTGGGCGGTTCGGGCAGATCAGGCTGCCGACCTGGTCGAGCGGAAGCTGCGACCGCACGGCGAGGACGCGGACGGGCAGGTCGGGGGCGAACCCCAGCAGCCGTAACGCCCGGGCTCTGGCCGCCTCGTCGCTGCCGGAGCTGATTACCAGCTCGACCAGGGCGGGGTCGGCCATCGTGGTGCGGGCCGGGCCGTACCTCTCGACGACGGCCGCGGCGGCAATGGCGAGCCGGTCCAGCAGGACCTCGTCGAGCGGGCTCGGCGGGCTGAGGCGTTCCAGCCACACCGTGCCGATCTCTTCCTCATCCAGGGTGATCGGCGCTGTGCTGGACGCGGGTGACGGCGGGGCGGAGGCTTGCCTGCCGTCGGGCAACATGCGGATCAGCTGCCCCGTGCCGTGGAGCCGAATCCCGGCCACGCATTCGGCCAGGCCCGCCGAGGCCCGGGCGAGCGCCGGCAGATCCACCCGTCGGCGCATCAGCGTGTCGTAGCAGGCGACGACGCGGATCGCGCCTTCGACGTGCGAATCCAGGTGTGACAGCCGTACGGCCAGGGCCTCCATGGCGAAGAGGATATGCGCCGATCGGTGCATGATCGGGGTGGGATCACCGACGGATGGCGGATGATCCCGGGAAGGGCGACCGGAAGGATGGCCGACATGAATCCCGAACTGGAAGCATTCCTCCCGTTTGTCCCCCAGGTCGATCTGACCGACCCGGTCGCCGCGCGCAAGAACTACACCGAGGCGGCCGCCGCGCGGCCGGCACCGGACACCACGGGCCTGGAGATCGAGGACCGCATGGTGCCCGCCGATCCGGACGTGGCAGTGCGGATCTATCGCCCGCATCAGGCCCAAAGTGCCGTCGTCTGGCTGCACGGCGGCGGATTCGTCATGGGCGATCTGGATACCGAGCACCTCTGGGCCGCCCGGCTCGCGGACGGCTCCGGCGCGGTGGTGATCTCGGTGGATTACCGCCGGGCTCCCGAGCATCGGTTCCCGGCCGCCCGGGACGACGTCTACGCCGTGCTGACCTGGGCGGCCGAGCACGCAGCCGAGCTCGGCATCGACCCGGGACGGATCGCCGTCGGCGGTCACAGTGCCGGCGCGGGGCTCGCAGCCCAGGTGGCGTTGCGGGCGCGCGATGAGCAGGGGCCGCCGATCCGCTTCCAACTGCTCAACGAGCCCGAGCTCGACGACCGGCAGGAGACGTGGTCGCAGCGGAACTTCACCGATACGCCCTGGTTAGATCGCGACGTGGTCGCCGCATCGTGGCGGCACTACCTGGGTTCCGTGCCCGCCACGCTCTACGCCGCGCCGGCGCGGGCCACCGACCTGTCCGGCCTGCCACCCGCCTACATCGCTACCGCGGAGTTCGACCCGAACCGCGACGAGGCCATGACCTACGGGCTGCGCCTGCTGCAAGCGGGCGTGTCGGTCGAGCTGCACCAGTGGCCCGGCACCTTCCACGGATCGCAGGCGATCCTGTCCGCCGAGATCTCGCAGCGGCAGGTCACCGCACTCGGCGCCGTCCTGCGCCGCGCCCTGACTGAGTGAGGTCATAGCGGCGGACCAGGCCGGCCACCCCCGAGGCCTGGCCGCGAGCGAGGCGGAGCGAGACCCGTCGGTGGATCAGCTGAGGTGACAGGGCCTCTCCGGCATCCCGCACCGCCACCACCGCCGACCACTCCCGACCAACCGCCTTCGGCGACCATTTGATCGCCCTTCACGAAGACGGCGGGCACCGCCGACTCGACATGAGTCGGCGCCGCACCGATCTGCGACGGATTCCAACACTGCCCGCCGTGCTATGTCGGAATCCATCAATCAGACCTCGGTGGCTGGAATGAACTTCAGCTCAAAAGCAGTCTGTGCGGCATGACCGATCGCGACATCGACAGGATCGACCACTCCGTTCTCTACACCACTGACATGGACGCCACCGCGAGGACGTACGAGCGGCTCGGCTTCACGCTCAGCCCGCTGTCCATGCACATGGGCTCCGATCGCCCCGGCGGCGAGCGCAAGCCGATGGGAGCGGGCAACCGGTGCGCGCTGTTCGGCCGGACCTACCTGGAACTGCTCGGCCTGTTCGGGGACGGCTCGGTCGATCCGTGGAACATCCGCCCGCTGATCGCCCAGTACGAGGGCCTGCACGGGTGTTCGTTCGGCTGTGGTGACGCCGAGACCGTCGAGAGGCGGCTGCGCGAGACGGGGCTGTCGTCGTCCGGGGTGCTGCCGTTGCAACGGGACGTGGAGACCCCTGACGGGGTGGCGACGGCGCGGTTCCATGCGGTTCACCTCGACCGCGCGCTCACCCCCGAAGGCCTGATTCACATAGCGCGCCACCTGACGCCCGAGCTGATCCACCAGCCCCGCTACCTGGAGCACGCCAACGGCGCCACCAACCTGCACAGTGTGCTGCTCGTCGTGGACGACGCCGAACTGGAGGCCACCGTCGCCCGCTACGCCCGCACCCTGGGCACCGGGCCGGTCGCCGAGGGGCCCCGGCACATCCTTCCCCTCACGGTGGGCCAGATGGAGATCGTCGCGGCCTCCGCTTTCGGGGAGGTCCTGCCCGGCGAGCCTGTGCCCGCGCTGCCGTACTTTGCAGGGCAGGCCGTCGCTGTCAAGGACGTCAGTACGGCCCGTGCCCTGGTGGAAGGCAACGGCTTCACCGTCCACGAGCTGCCGGACGGGTTCTTCGTCGGTGCCCGCGAGGCCCGCGGCGCGGCAATCGCCTTCCTGGAGGTCTGACAGATGACCATCCTCGTTCATGCGCCCGCGGGCGCACTGAGCGGTGTTTCCACCGGCACGGTCACGGCATTTCTCGGTATCCCGTACGGCAGCGCCGCGCGATTCACCTCGCCGCGACCAGCCCCTGCTTGGGAGGAGGTGCGGGACGCCGGCCATCCGGGGCCGGCGGCCCCGCAGCCGCCCTCCCGGCTGGAACGGGTCATGGGGCCGGGCAGCGATCTGGCCCAGGACGAGGACTGCCTGTCCTTGAACGTCTGGACTCCAGGCGGCAGCGGGCTGCCGGTGCTGGTCTGGCTGCACGGCGGCGGCTTCTCCAGCGGTTCGGGTGCGGAAGCCTGGTATGACGGCGCCCTGCTGGCCGAGCGCGGCCGGATGGTGGTCGTCACGGTCAACTACCGGCTGGGCGCCCTGGGATATCTGTACCTGTCACCGGAGTTCGGCCCGGCCAACCTCGGCCTGCTCGACCAGATCGCCGCGTTGAGCTGGGTGCAGGAGAACATCGCCGCGTTCGGCGGCGACCCCGCTCGCGTCACGCTGGCCGGTCAGTC
Source organism: Nonomuraea sp. NPDC051941 (assembly GCF_044593615.1). Taxonomy (NCBI): domain Bacteria; kingdom Bacillati; phylum Actinomycetota; class Actinomycetes; order Streptosporangiales; family Streptosporangiaceae; genus Nonomuraea; species Nonomuraea sp. NPDC051941. Next base: position 39,290 of record NZ_JBIUCF010000002.1, on the reverse strand, counting down.
CGCCGGAGCGCTGTCCACGCTCGCGCTGCTGCGCCATCCCGCCGGTCCCGGCCTGTTCCAGCAGGTCATCCTGCAGAGCACCCCGACCGGAGTCCGACCGTACGGCCCGCGGGAAGCGGCCGGGATCGGCCGACGGCTGCTGGAGATCCTCGGACTGCACCCCGACGAAGCGGAGCAACTGCGGACCATGCCCGTTCCCCGCCTGCTGGCCGCCCAAGGAGAGCTCGCACGGCGCATGGCCGCGCCGTTCACCGTGACCCCACCCTTCCAACTGGTCGCCGACGGCGGCGTACCCGACGACCTGCTCACCGACGTCCCCGACGACATTCCCATGCTGATCGGCACGACTCGCGACGAGGCCTGGGCGTTCTTCCCCGGCGCTCCGGCGGACCTGACCGCGCGGCTCTTCGGCGACGGCAGTCTGCGACTGGCCCAGCAGGCCCGTTCGGCCTTCGCCTTCCAGTTCGGGTGGTCGCCGCCCGGCAGCGCCTTCGGCGCCTGCCACTGTATAGAACTGCCGTTCGTGTTCGGCGGCCTGGGCGCCTGGCATGCAGCACCGATGCTGGCCGGCGCTGACCCCGGCGGCCTGCGGCGGCTGATGGAAGAGGTGCAGCAGGCCTGGACGGACTTCGTCCACACTGCCTCACTCGGCTGGCCATCGTTCCCGCACATCAGGCACTTCGCCTAGGGCCCGATTACCCTGACGCGGGTGAGTTCCCTGGTCCTGGACGAGCTCGACCGCTCGATCGTCCACGCACTGCACATCGACGGGCGCGCGCCCTTCAGCCGCATCGCGTCTGTGTTGAGCGTGTCCGATCAGACGGTCGCACGGCGCTACCGCAGACTTCGATCTGCCGGATCACTCAAGGTGGTCGGCCTGCCGAACGCCCGACGGCTGGGCTGGGTGGAATGGTTCGTCCGGATCCAGGCGACACCCGACGCGGCGGTGCCCGTCGCCGACGCACTGGCTCGCAGGCCGGACACCTCCTGGGTCTGCCTCACCTCCGGCGGAACGGAGATCGTCTGTGTCACCCGGGCGCGCAGTGCCCACGAACGCGACGCACTGCTGCTCGGACAACTGCCCAGGACACCGCGAGTCACCGGCGTCACGGCGCACTGCCTGCTACGCACGTTCGCAGGCGGCCCCTCCGGCTGGCACGGCAGAGCCGACTCGCTCACCCCCGAGCAGGCCGGCGCCCTCGCCCCTGAACCACCTCATTACCCACAGGAACGGGTCGTCCTGCAGGAAGGTGATGAACAGCTGCTGGCCACCCTGGCCCGCGACGGCCGCGCAACCTACCCCGATATCGCCAAAGCGACCGGTTGGTCGGAGATGACGGCCAAACGCAGGCTGGCACAGCTACGCCGACACGGCGCACTCTTCTTCGACGTGGACATCGATCCGCTGCTGCTGGGATTCGAGACGCTCGCCATACTCTGGCTGACCGTCGATCCGGCCCAGATGCGCCCGACAGCCGAGGCCATTGCCGCGCACCCCGAAGCGGCCTTCGCCGCCGCCACCACCGGCCCGACCAACCTGCTGGTCTTCGTCGCCTGCCGCGACGTGGATGCCCTGTACGACCTCCTCGAGCGCGGAATAGGAAGCCTGCCGGGAATCCGCCAGTTGGAGAGCGCACCCGTCATCCGCAACAGCAAGCGTGTCGGTGCGGCCCAGACACCCGGTCCATGAGCCAGAAACGCCGCGTCCCCCGCCATTCTCCGCCCACGACGGGCAAGCCAATGACTCCGCAGTGTTGAGCCGGTGCCGCATGCGCCAGGGGCCCGGACCGCGACCCCAGGTCAGGTCCCCGCTCCGATGCGCGCTGCTACGGAAGACGGGCACCGCGAGCTCGCAGCCACGCTGCACGCCGTCTCAGCCACTGTGCTGCTCGGGATACGTCAGCCTGCCGTTTGACCCTCGCGGGCGGGAGGCGCAGGCCCGACGCACCGGTATGGGGGCGGTACGCGTCGGTGGCTCGACTACCACGCAACACGATTCACCGACCAAGAGCGCGCATTCCCATGACGGGGGACTCGCCGAAGGTCGAGACCCCAGCCGCATTCGCATAGGTCAAGGCGATATGCGGCCATGGTTTCGCCAGGGACGGCGACATGCCGGGGCATCGGAGTATTTTTTCTGATCGCGCATCTTTTCTCGTTGCGCAAGATTGGCTATGCTTGTCGTATGGGGTTGAGAGAGCAGAAGAAGCGCGACACCCGGATCGCCCTCAGCTGGGCGGCGATCAGGCTCACTGTCGACCGCGGCTTCGACAACGTCAAAGTGGACGACATCGCCGCGGAGGTCGGCGTCTCGCCCCGCACGTTCAACAACTACTTCTCCAGCAAGGCCGAGGCGATCGCCGCCCGTCACTTCGAACGCGCGGCACGAATCGCGGACGAGCTGCGTGCCCGCCCGTCCGGAGAGCCTCTTTGGGAGGCGATCAGCAACGCGGTGCTCATCGGGGCACCGCTGGACACCAAGGCCGAGGACTCCCAGCCCGACGCCCGTTGGGTGAAAGGGGTCCGGCTGATGACCGAGCACCCGGCGCTGCGGGGTGAGTTCCTCAGGGCGGCCATGGCAGCCGAGGAGGAGCTGGCCGGCGCCGTGGCTGAGCGCACCGGCACCGACGTCGATCGCGACCTCTATCCCCGGTTGGTGGCGGGGACGGTCAGCACCGCCATCTCCGCCTCGACAGATCTGTGGTTGCGCATCAGCCCTCCCACGTCATACAGCGAGCTGCTCCGGGACGCGCTCGATCAAGTGACGAGGGGCCTTCCCGCTCCTACCGCCTAACAGCTCGACATCCACCTGACCAACCGGCGCGCTGCTGGTGGATCAGCCATGCGCAAATTCCCTGATTTTCCGATCTCTAATAAAGGATGGCCATGCCTGCCTACGTGATGTTCGCCGACAGCCCGACACACCTTCCCCAGTTCCGCACCGCGACCCTGGCCGCCTGCGTGGCTCCGCCCGCCGCCACCCGGCTGCTGACGAGGAAGAAGAGGAACTCATGAGAGCGTCCCAGAAGGACACGGCATCCCCGCGTGGTCTGACCGGGCTCATGGCTGCGGTGGTTCTCGGGGCGATCATGATGCAGCTGGACGCGACCATGACCAACATCGCGTACAACACGCTGCTCGGCGAGTTCCACACCTCGCTGTTGACCCTGCAGTGGATCGGCACCGGATACCTGCTGTCCATGACGGTGGTCATGGCGCTATCCGGATGGGCCTTGGACCGCTACGGCGGGCGGGTGATGTGGACCTTCTGCATCGCCGTGTTCCTCGCCGGGTCGGTGTTGTGCGGCATTGCGTGGTCGGCCGAGAGCTTGATTGTGTTCCGGGTCATCCAGGGACTCGGGGCCGGCATGGTCCTGCCGCTCGGTATGGCGCTGCTGGCTACGGCGGCGGGCCCCGATCGGCTTGGCAGGGCCATGGGCGTCATGGGAGTCCCCGCCGCTCTGGGACCGGTGCTCGGACCGGTGGCCGGCGGATTCCTCGTCAGTAACCTGGACTGGCGGTGGATCTTCTTCATCAACGTCCCGATCTGTGTGGCGGCCATCGTCGTCGCATGGAGGGTCGTACCGACGGACCGGTCCGCCCACCCAGCCCCGCTGGACGTGCTCGGCTTGTTGCTGCTCTCGCCTGCGTGCGCGGTCCTCGTCTACGGCCTCACCGAGGCCGGCCGGTACGGCGGTTTCACCAACCCGCGGGCCGCCCTTCCGCTCGCCGCGGGCGTCGTCCTGCTGGGCGGTTTCGTCGCGCACGCGCTGCGCCTGCGTGGTGAACCGATCCTCGACCTACGTCTGCTACGCATACGCAGCTTTCTGTCCTCCTCACTCGTACTGTTCCTCGGCGGCGTCGCGTTGTTCGGAGCCAGCGCGTTGCTTCCGCTCTACTTCCAGCAGGCGCGCGGGTACGACGCGATGGGGGCCGGCCTGCTGCTGATCCCTCAGGGCGTCGGTATGGGTCTCTCACTGTTCCTGTCCGGACGGCTGTCCGAGCGATTCAGCCCTCGCGTGCTGGTACTTGTCGGACTCACCCTCACCATCGCGGGCAGCTTCATCCTCACCCAACTCGACCCGCACACCGGCGAGTTCGTGATTGGTGCCGCGCTGCTGTTCAGCGGCGGCGGAATCGGGGCGGTGATGGCGCCGGCGATGACCGCCGCACTGCGCGACATCGAAGGCGTGGACATTTCCCGCGCCAGCGCAGCCAACCGGATCCTCATGCAGCTCGGCGCCTCCTTCGGCAGCGCGGTGCTGCTGATCGCCCTGCAAGACAACCTCAATCAGCTCGCGGGAGCAGCCAACCCAGACCCGGCCGGCGCCTACGCGCACGCCTTCTGGTGGATTCTCGCGTTCGCCGCCGCCGCCATGCCGTTCGCCTTCGCCATGCCGGGGCGCACCCGGGACCGGCAGCTTCTCCGCTAATTCCAGAAAGGACATCACAGATGGACATCGCTACCAGCACCGTGCACACCGAGGGCGCGGACATCGTCTACGACTACCAGGGCAACGGTCCCCTGCTGCTGCTGATCCCCGGCGGTGGCGGACACGCGACCCAGTACCACCGTCTGATGAACGTGCTGGCCGATCGGTACACCGTGGTCACTTACGACCGGAGAGGCAATTCCCGCAGCGTCGCCGACACCGAAGCCGACCTGGACATGGCGCAGCAGGCGCGGGACGCAGCCGCGGTCATCAAAGCCATGGGAGACGACAAGGCCCTCATGTTCGGCAACAGCGGCGGCGCCAACATCGCCCTGGAACTCGCCGCCAACCATCCGGAGATGATCGAGGCGTTGGTGGTGCACGAGGGGCCGACCCTGCTCATTTTGCCGGACGCGGACACGTGTCTGGCCTGGGCCGAGCGAGCACACAAGACCTACCTCACCGACGGCGCCGTGGCGGCGATGGAGGTCTTCAACGAGTGCCTGGTCGGCTTCGACCCGCTCCCTCCCACGAACGCCATGCCCAACGCGGACTTCTTCATGGCGAGGGAGTATCTGCAGATCAGCACCTATCGGCCGAACTTCGACGCCATCCGCCGCAGCCGGATACCGGTGGCCGCCGCGGCCGGACACGACAGCGGGAACGCCTACTACGCGCGTGCCGCCCGCCTCCACGCCGACCTTCTCGGCTGCGAGTACGTCGAGTTCCCGGGCAACCATCTGGCCTTCGTCTTCGACCCGCCGGCCTTCGCCGCCGCCCTCACCGACCTGCTGCACAAGCTGGTGAGCGGCCGGGTCGAGTAGTCCCGTCCGCATGGTTGCGGCCGACGCCGGACACTGCGGCCGGCCGCAACCAGGGTGGGCATCGACACCGCCGGACGCACTCGCCACGGTTTCATCGGCCAGCCTGTACCGGCTACGTTCACCGATGAACGGGCGCCGAGATCGTCTTCGACGCCATGGGCGGGCCGGTCCCGCACGAGCTGGCACTGGCGGTAGCGTCGGCGGTCGACGGCGGGAATCGAGGCTGTCGGTGGCGGGACTTGGGTCCACGGCCATCCTGGAGGGCAGGACGCCCCTCAACTCGTGGACGCGATCACCTTACCGGTTGCTCCTGGGCCTCGGGCTCGTGGTTGACGGGCGGGGCGTGGCAGGCGCCGGAAGCCTTGAACGGCTCCGCCAGCTGGGCCAGGTAGTTGACCGGGTAGTCGGGCTTGGCGGCCATGCCGAGCACCTCCGAGGTGAAGCGCCGTTCCGGGTCGTAGGAGTACGTGCCGAGCAGGTGGTCCCAGACGAGTGTGAACAGCCCGAAGTTGACGTCGCCGACGCCCGCCCACTTCAGGTGGTGGAAGCGGTGCCCCTCGTTGAGCGCGAGCACGCGCGTGAGCGGACCGACCCGGTAGTCGGCGTTGGAGTGCTGCAGCAGGAGTTGGACGGCTACGGCCAGGGCGAGTACGGAGGCGACCTGGACGGGCATGCCGATCAGCAGCAAGGGAGCGACACCGGCGCTCATCTCCAGGGTCTGGTGCAAGGGGTGCTTCATCAGCCCGTTCAGGCCGTAGAAGCGCTTGACGGAGTGATGGACGGCGTGGAAACGCCACAGCAAGCCGATCTTGTGGCTGACGTAGTGCACCAGCGTGATCCCGGCGTCGGCGATGAAGACGGCCAGCAGGACCTGGGTGACGAACGGCCAGGTGCCGGGCCACAGTCCGGCCGCCGGGACAAGAGCGGCCAGCAGCGGGATGATCGCCACGCTGACCAGGATGAGGCTTTCGTTGACGAAGCTGTGGGCGGCGTCGCGGCCGACGTCGCCCTGGGAGGCGCTCCACGAGGCCTCGTACGGCAGGACACGCTCGGCGGCGAACGAGCAGCTGACCGCCACCAGAAGCAGGCCCAGCAGCCAGAGCTTGGACGCGCCGACGGCGGTCAGCCAGACGGCGGTCCCGTTGACGCCGACAAGCATGAACGGCGCGTAACCGTATCGGATCAAGATGCGGTGCATGCCCCAAGCGTCGCGGGACGCGTCCCTCCGTGGCTTGGACGGATCCGCTGACCTCAGTGCTGTCGCACGGCCTGCACCAGGCGGGAAGGCGCCAGCCCGAACATCTCATGGCAGACCCGGGTCAGGTGGGAGCTGTCGGCGAAGCCGGCGCCGTGCGCGGCTTCGGTGAGGTTGGCACCGTCACGTGCGAGTTCCATGGCCCGGCGCAGCCGCGTCCAGCGCAGATAGGTGGGGAAGGACAAGCCGAGCTCGGCGGTGAACAGATGTCCCAGCCGGCTGGGCGACAGACCGGCTGCCACGGCCAGGTCGGTGAGCCGGACCGGGCCGGGGATCATCCGTGGCAGCACTTCCAATGCGGCTGTCAGTCCGGGGTTGGGCCGAGTGGGGGAGACGCCCCAGCCCTCGACGAGCGCTGCCGGTGCTTCCGTCCGCGGCATGTCATGGGCGGCGGCGATCCAGGTGTCCAGCCGTTCGCGCCGGGCGCCAGAGAGCCTGGCTGCCAGGTGGCGACCTGGAGCGCTGTCCGGGTCGAGATAGATCATGGTGGCGAGGGCACCCGCATCGCCGTGCAGGGCGTGCGGGGTGCGGGTGGGGATGATCGCGGTCCGGACCGGCCGGCGGATGCCGCGGGCGTCGTACAGTTCGACGCGGCCCGCGATGACGATGAGGACCTGCACTGCCGCGTGGGCGTGGGCGCCGGTGGTGCCCACCGTGCCGGTGAAGGCGAGCCAGCCGGGTTGCAGCATGGTGCTGCCCCGCCACGTGTCGGTGGGCGTGGTCACGGTAGCGCTTCGCCGGAGGTGGCTTGCGGCGGCTTGGTCGCCTGCTCGATGGTCACGTGATCCAGGCTGCCGTACTACCCGGGAGCTGCTGTTCCCGGGCTCGGGACCGTCGGTTCGACAGGCGGTCTAGGTCTGACCGGCACCGTCGGAGAAGTACGCCAGAACCATCTCGACCAGTGCATCGACGTCGGCGTCGACCATCGGCTCGCCGGTCATGCCCATCCGGTGGAGCAAGGTTCCGACGACGACGTCGATGAAGAAGAGGACTCGGCTCTCCGGCTCGCCGAGCGCTTCCTGGAGCGCGATCCGATACGGGTCCTGCAACCGCCTGGACAGCACTTCGCGCAGGTCCGGATCGCTGACGGCGTCACTGAACACTCCTGCGAACGCGTCGCCCACCCCGGGCTCGCCGATCTTCGCCGCGATCCAGCGGACCGCTGACGACATGAGCTCAGTTCGGCTGGAGCCCTCCAGCGGCACCGGGCCGAACGCGTCAAGCAGGCAGTCCACGATCAGCGCGCCCTTCGACGGCCAGCGGCGGTAGATCGTCGTCTTCGCGACGCCGGCCGCGGCGGCGATGCGGTCGACGGTGGCACGCGCGTAGCCGAGCTCGTGGACCGTGCTCAGTGTCGTGGCGAAGACCACGTCGTTGACGCCGGAGCGCGGGCGACCGGGTGGTCTGGCGGATGTGGTCGAGGTCATGCCCACACGATACCCATTTGCGCTACCTTAGGTATCGATACTTCAGGTAGTGAAACTGTCTGACGAGGAGAAGACATGAGTGAGGTCACCGATACGGAGTCGCGGCAGGCCCGGGGCGGGGAGCCGGACTGGTTGGCGATGACAGCCGAGGAACTGATCGCTTACCGCGACGCGGAGAATCGCAGACGGGCGTCCCCTGAGGCGCAGGCGATCACCGGGGTTCCGGATCCCGGCGCCGCGATCCAGTGGCAGGAGGTGGCGCTGCCCGGCCGCGAGCTTCCGGTCCGGGTGTACCGGCCGTCATCCGGGCGCGACGACCTGCCACTGGTGCTCCACGTGCACGGAGGCGGATTCGTGGGCACGGCGGTGCAGTGCGACTGGGTCAACAGCCATCTCGCCGCCCAACTGCCCGCGGTCGTCGTCTCGGTCGAGCACCGCCTCCTCGACCAGGAGACCCCGCTGTCGGCGGCCGTCGACGACGGCTGGGACGTCCTCCAGCACGTGGTTCAGCACGCCGTACAGTGGGGAGTCAACCCGGCGCGGACCGCGGTCTTCGGCGAGAGTTGCGGGGCGTTGATCAATGCCCTGGCCGCGATCCGGGCCAAGGAGGCCGGTCTGCACCTGCGGGCGCAGGTGCTGGTCAATCCCGCTGTCGATGTGACCGAGACGATGTTCGACCACGACTCGTTCACCGAGCACGCCCATACCCCGACCCTGACCGTGCCGGTGTTGCGACTGTTCCAGCGGCTCGCCGTTCCACCGGGAACCGTCACGCGCGCGCTCTCGCCGCTGTATGCCGACAACCTGACCGGGCTGGCCCCAGCGCTGGTGGTGGTGCCGACCCACGACCCGGTGGCCGATCACGGCCGCGCTTACGCCGAACGACTGCGAGCGGCCGGGACGCCCGCGCGGCTCACCGAATATCCCGGAGCTGGGCACGCGTTCCTCAGCATGCCGGGCGTGGCGCCCCAGGCTGAGGCCGCGCGGACGGAGATCCTCGTGTACCTCCGAGGGGCCCTCTCCGAGTGACGACTCCCGGCCTGCCGGTTTGTGTTCGACATCGTTGCCGCCACGCGAGCTAACCCCGGGTTGATCGACACAGCCGGTGGGCCGACCCGGGAATGGTCATTTGCTCCACTATGGGCGCCCACTCAGCCACCTCCGAAACCGAAACCAACCCACCTACAACGTAAGGAACCCTCCGATGCCCAACCAGTCGCACACCGCCACCACCGCCGACCACTCCCGGCTGACCGCCTTCGGCGACCATCTGATCGCCCTTCACGACGATCTTCGCCGCGACATCGCCGCCCTGCGGGAGGACGCATCACGGCTGCCTGCCGACGGCGATAGTCCCGACCCGCTTGTCCTGCCCGAGCGGCTTCACAGCCACTGCCTGTCCTTCTGCGAGGCCCTGGACGCCCACCACACCACGGAAGATCAGTCGATCTTCCCCTTCCTGGCCCAGGAACATCCCGAACTGTCCGAGGTGCTGGACCGCCTGACCTCCGACCACCGCACCATGGCGACCCTCCTGACCGACCTCCGCAAGGTCGCCGCAACCCCCTCCGCCCCCGACTTCCACGCCAATCTGGAACGCCTGTCGGTCGAACTCCTCACCCACCTCGACCGGGAGGAGCACTACCTCGTCCCGACCCTCAACTCCCTGACGCACTTTCCCGAACACTGACGTGCCCCCGGCTCGCCGCACGGCTGCAGCAGCCCCTACATGAGCAAGCTCAGGCCAGGATGAAGCGAGGTCTCGCGAGACGTCCCGCCATCCGCCCACATCGCCACCGCAAGAGTTCAACCCGGTCTGCGACAAAGCCACCGACTACGCGCTGCGCCTGCTGCAGGGGAGCGCATCGAGCCAGTTCCAGCCAGTGGCGCGGCGCCTTCCACGAGTCACAGGCGATCCCTGTCCGCCGACGTGTCCCAGCGCCAGATCGCCGAACCTGCCGCCCCACGCCGCACCCCGACCGACCAGGAGTCTGCCGGACGGCAACTCCCAGAACTGATGAGGAAGACCATGACAACCCCCGTCTGGATCGCCGGTGTCGGAATGACGCCGTTCGGCAGGCATTCCGGAAGGAGCGTCAGCGACCTCACTCGCTGGGCCATCACCGATGCGCTGCGGGACTGCGGCGCCACCGTCGGTGCCTTGGACGCCGCGTTCTTCGGCACCGCCACCCAAGGCGCGCTCGAAGGCCAGCACATGATCTCGGGGCAGATCGCTCTGCGTGCGATGGGCATCCAGGGGATCCCGGTCGTGAACGTCGAGAACGCCTGTGCCACCGGCGCCTCCGCGTTCGCGCTCGCCGTGAACCAGATCCGGGCCGGAGCCGCCGAGATCGCGCTGGCGATCGGGGTAGAACGGATGAACGTCGATGACCCCGAGCGGACCATGTCGGTCTTCGACGGCGCCTACGACGTGGCCGATCCCGCCGCTCTCACGCGGACCTTGCTGGACCTCGGCGGTGAGGTCGATGAACCGGGCCTTGGGCATCGCTCGATCTTCATGGACATCTACGCCGCGGTCGCGCGCAACCACATGCGCCTCTTCGGCACGACCCAGGAGCAGATCGCGGCGGTCGCGGCCAAGAACCACGATCACGCGGCCGCGAACCCGCGAGCGCACTACCGCAAGCCGATGACGGTGGCGGGCGTGCTGGCGGCGCGGAGGCTGTCGTACCCGCTCACCGTCCCGATGTGCGCGCCGATCACCGACGGGGCCGCCGCGGTCATCGTGTGCAGCGAGGCCGGGCTCCGGCGGTTGGGTGCGCCGAAACGGGTCGAGGTTCTCGCCAGCGTGATCGGCACCGGGACGGATCGGGACACGGGCACCTTCGAGGGGCACCTGAGCCGCTCGGTCTCCGCACGTGCCTACGAACAGGCGGGAGTCGGCCCGGACGACATCGACGTGGCCGAGGTCCACGACGCCACGGCCTTCGGCGAGGTCCTCCAAACCGAGATGCTCGGCCTCGTTCCACCCGGCGAGGGCGGTCCGGCGGCCCTGCGGGGCGAGACCACCCTCGGCGGCAGGATCCCGGTGAACCCCTCCGGCGGCCTGGAGTCCAAGGGGCACCCCATCGGAGCGAGCGGGCTCGGCCAGCTCTTCGAGCTCACCGAACAGCTGCGCGAGACCGCCGGTCCCCGCCAGGTGGACGGGGCCCGGATCGCCCTCGCCGAGAACGGCGGGGGTTTCCACCGCGGCGAGGAGGCCGTCACCTCCGTGATCATCCTCGGGAGGGCCTGAGCAATGGCCGTCATCGACTTCTTCGACCGTGGTCGGGCGATCAACCCGACCGGCGTCGCCTACCAGGCCGGCGGCGAGGTGTGGACCTTTGACGACGCCGGCGCGCTGTCGTGCCGGATCGCTCACGCGCTGCTGAGCGCGGGAGTGCGGCGTGAGTCGAAGATCGCCGTTCTGTCCCCGAACGCCCCGCTGGCATGGATCTGCGTGCTCGGGGCATGGCGCGCCGGCGCGGCGTGGGTCCCCTTGAACCCTGCCAACCCGGTGCGGGAGAACATCCGGCTGCTGCAGCGCTTCGACGTGGAGGTCCTCTTCTACCACCCCGATCTCGCCCACCAGGTAGCGGAGATGAAGTCCGCGTCGTCGGGGGTCGGCCTCTACGTGGCCCTGGCAGCGGGGACTGACGACGCCGCCCTGCAGGACTGGACCGCCGACCAGCCGGACACGCCACCGTCTGTCCCGTTCGCCATGGACGACGTGGTCGCCGTGACGCCGACCGGCGGTACGACCGGGGAGCCGAAGGGGGTGATGAACACCCACCGCAGCCTGTCAGTGATGGTCGCCCACCAGATGATGGCGCTGACCTATCCCGCAGGCGCACCCGTCGTCAACCTCGCCGCGGCACCGATGACACACACGGCCGGACTTCTCAGCCTGCAGACCACCGCGCGTGGCGGCACGGTCGTCATCGTCTCGCGCGCGACGCCGGATAGCGTCCTCGACGCCATCGAACGCCATGGGATCACGGAACTGTTCCTCCCCCCAACAGTGATCTACCGCCTCCTCGAGGCGCTGGAGCACCGGACCGCGGACACCTCGTCCCTGCGCTACCTGGTGTACGGCGCGGCACCGATGTCGACCGAGAAGCTCCGCGCCGGCATCGACCGGCTCGGGCCGGTCCTCCTGGGAGGCTACGGACAGACGGAGGCCATCGCGGCGATCTCGTTCTTGCGGCCCGACGAGCACCTGATCGACGGCGAGGTGGCGCCGGAGGAGCGGCTGAGCTCGTGCGGACGCCCCTACCCGCTGGTCACGGTGGCGATCCTCGACGAGGACGGTGCGAAGGTGCCGCAGGGGCGGACGGGCGAGATCTGCGTCCGGGGCGACCTGGTGATGAAGGGCTACTACAAGGATCCCGAGCGCACCGCGGAGACCGTCATCGACGGATGGCTGCACACCGGCGATCTCGGGCATCTCGACGCCGAGGGCTACCTCCACATCACCGACCGGAAGAAGGACCTCATCATCTCGGGCGGCTTCAACGTCTACCCCAGCGAGGTCGAGCAGGTGATCTGGAGCCATTTCGCGGTGCAGGACTGCGCTGTGGTCGGCGCTCCCCATCCCGACTGGGGCGAGGCCGTGACGGCCGTGGTCGAGCTCAAGGCTGGACAGCACGTCGGGGAAGCAGAGCTGATCGCCCTCTGCCGCGACCAACTCGGCCCGATCCGGGCGCCCAAGAAGGTCGTCTTCACTGACCAGCTCCCGCGCAGCAGCAACGGCAAGGTCCTGAAGCGGGAGGTCCGCGAAGCGTTCTGGGCGGACGCCCGCAAGAGAATTTGAGACACCATGAAAGAACTGAGGAGCACCATGACCGAACTGACGGGCAAGGTCGCACTCGTCGTCGGCGCGGGCTGCGTCGGCGAAGGGATAGGCAACGGCCGCGCGACTGCGCTGACGTTCGCCCGCGAGGGCGCCACCGTGATCTGCGCCGACATCAACCTCTCATCGGCCCATGAGACCGTCCGTCTGATCCGGGCCGAGGGCGGTGCCGCCGACGCATTGGAGCTCGACGTCACCAAGGAGTCGCAGGTCCGCGCCGTCGTCGATGCCGTCGTCAAGGAACACGGGCGCCTCGACGTGCTCGACAACAACGTCGGCATCGGAACCGTCGGCGGCGTCACCCAACTCGACGAGGCCGACTGGGACCGGGTCCTGGCGGTCAACCTCAAGGGCGCGTTCCTGACGATGAAGCACGTCATCCCCCAGATGGTCGATCAGGGTGGCGGCTCCATAGTCAACATCTCCTCGGTCACCGGGATCCGCTGGAGCGGCGTGCCGTACGCGAGCTACTACGCCAGCAAGGCCGGGCTCAACCACCTGACCCGGATGACTGCGAGGGAGTTCGCCCACCACCAGGTCCGGGTGAACGCGGTGCTCCCCGGCCTGATGAAAACGCCGATGGTGGCCACCGCGATGCTCGCCGACGCGTACAACAGCGCTGACATCGAGGCCATGTGGGCAAAGCGGGACGCCCAGGTACCGATGGGCCACATGGGCACGGCGTGGGACGTGGCGGAGGCAGCCCTGTTCCTGGCCGGCGACCGGTCGAAGTACATCACCGGGATCGAGCTCGTCGTAGACGGAGGGATCGCGCTCGGCTTCGCATGAGCTGTGGCCCTCGGCCGCAGAGGTCCATCCACCGGTGGGCGGAAGGTGGTGGGCACCACCGACATGGACGCCACCATCATGACCCGATGCGTGCCATTAGGTTAGTTCACCCCTTCCGCCAGGAGCGCAACCCATGACCTGGGCAAACATATCCACCCTGCCCTCGAAATCCACATTATCGGTCGAAATAGGCAAGGGCGCCGCGACCGCCCGGTTGCTTTGCTACGTATCGGGCGATCCGATCGCATTAGTATGCGTCGGGGGCTGAGCATGGGCAACCGGGGGCATGGCACCCACGGTAAGATCGGCACCCAAAGTGTGGCGTCGGCGTCGCGCATCCACTGGGCGTACTGGGCTTCTAGTGTCGTTACGGTGATCGTGGTGCTGGCCGCGCTGGCGGCCTACTTCTACTATCGGTCGCTGGAGTCTGGGCTGCGCCGCGAGGATGTCACCGCTGCGTTAGGCGAGGAGAGGCCGCCGGAGACGGGTGCGCTGAACGTGCTGTTGGTCGGCTCGGACTCGCGCAACGGTGACAACCGCAAGTATGGCGCGACCACCGTCGGTGCGGGAGAACGCAGCGACACGCTGATGCTGCTGCATATCTCGCCCGACCGGGACAAAGCCACCATCATTAGCTTCCCCCGCGACCTGATGGCCACTATCCCGGCTTGCGATCGTCGGAATGGTCCAATCGCCTCCGGGCTGCGGCAGATCAACTCCGCCTTCAACGACGGGGGCATCGCCTGCGCAATGCGGACGGTGGAGTCGCTGACCAGGCTGCGCATGGACCACTTCGTCAAGGTCGATTTCACCGGGTTCAAGGCCATCATCGACGCCCTCGAGGGCATCCCAATCTGCCTGCCCAAGCCGGTCAACGACCCCAAAGCAAAGTTCGTGCTGGGCGCTGGAAAGCATGTCGTGAACGGCGAGCAGGCCCTGGGGTATGTGCGTGCGCGATACAGCCTTGGCGATGGCAGCGACCTGTCCCGGATCAAGCGACAGCAGATCTTCCTGACGCAGGTGGCCAAGAAGGTGACCGACGGCGGCCTGCTCACTGATCCAGGCAAGCTGAACGCTTTCCTGCAGGCCGCAGTCAAGGCCATCACAGTGGACAAGGAGCTGACCTTGGACGAGATGCTGGAGATCGGCCGCAGCGTCAAGGGCATGAGCCTAAGTGCACTGAAAGGCATCACCGTGCCAGTGACTGCCTACACCGAGGACAAGAACCGCGTGCAGTTGGCCCAACCGGCGGCAGAAGCTCTCTTCGCCCGGCTGCGCGCTGACGTTGAAGTCTCCAACACATCCCCATCTGGCGTCGCTGCAGCCAGGCCGACGGCGCCCGTCCTGGCCCATGACCAGATCCGGCTTCAGGTGCTCAACGGCTCCGGCAAGGTGGGGATGGCCAAGCAAGCGGCAGACGAACTGGCCACCCAGGGTTTCTCCGTAATCTCCACCGGTAACGCACCTCAGGTCGTCGTCACCCAGATCCGTTACGGCAAGCGCGTCGATCAGGGCGCGGCGGCGGCCGAACAGGTGGCGGCCCGGCTGAGCAAGGACAAGCGCACTCCGATAGCGGGCCCGGTCAAGCCGACCAGCAGCGAGCCGTACCGGATGGCAACGCCGCCCCCGGGGGAGGCCAAGGCCGGGCCGCTGGTCCAACTGGTGATCGGCGCCGACTGGCCGGGGGTGCGGGTGGTCTCGGTGGTTCCGGACTCGATGAAGGACAAGACGGTCAGCTCGGCAACCAGCCCATGCACAAGCTGATCATGATCACCCATCACGAAGTCACGAGTTGATCAAGCCTGGAATCCAAGGTTGGATCTTGTCGGTACTTCTGGCGAAAGACCTGCTTCGTGCGGATATGTCACTAGTACGCAAGGAGAGGCGCGATTGGGGCGGAAGCGTACCGTCGTCGCCGCAGGGGTTCTGGCCGAGCTGGGGTCGCATCCAGGATCGTGGTGCATGGGATTTGCCTAAATCCTCTTCGACTAGCAATAGCATCATTAGTCACATTGACGTCACCAGCGTCTTCTCGTGCTTTCTCGGCGGCTTTGCGGCAGTCGACGAGGATTTCCGGGCCGAGAGGACGCCGGCCTTCGGTCCACTCGTCGTGCTGCTTGGCCAGCACCACGCCGACCAGCCGGATGATGGCATCGCCGTGCGGGAAGACGCCGACCACGTCGGTGCGGCGGCGGATCCCCTTGTTCGGCTTCAACTCAGCAGAGCTTCACGCGAGAGCCGTTTTGCACCACGCCGGGGGGACATAACGCCTGGCGGGGCCACTGAGTGTTTTCCAACCTGAAACCGCAGGTCGAGGGTATGCCGTGCAGGAGAACTTGATCGACAAGTAGAGGAGCCCCTGATAGAAGGGTTGTCGACCAAGATCAACCTTTATCCAGGGGCTCCGAGTTGCTCTTCTACCGTGCCGCGCTGCCGTTGTCACCTCAGACCCTGTCCTACCTGTCCGGCATCCTGCGCCGGCATCGTAAGGTGATCGGCTCGCCATGGCGCCGCCTCAACCCCGGCCAGCAGGCCCTGTTCGTCCTCGTCCACCTGCGCAAAGGCGAGACGCTGGCGGAGGCCGCGGCGGGCTTCGGTGTCGGCATCGCGACTGCCTGGCGCTACATCCGCGAGGCCATCTCCCGCTCGCCCGCCGCTCGCCCCGCCTGGATGTGGTCTTACGTGCGGCCAAGCGCGCGGGCTACCCCTATCTGGTACTGGCACCCTCATCGCGATCGACCGAGTGGCCGCCGACCGGCCCTACTACTCCGGCAAGCACAAGAAGCACGGCATGAACATCCAGGTCCTGGCCACACCCGACGGCGCACCCTTGAGGACTTCCGGTTCCCTGCCCGGCTCGGTCCACGACCTCGCAGCCGCCCGGATCTGGGGCATCCTGCGCCGTCTGAAGGCTGCCGATCTGTTCACTCTGGCCGACAAGGGTTACGTCGGTGCTGGTGAGCACGTGCGCGTGCCGTACAAGGGCCGTAACAAGCCCGCCTCACAGAAGGCCGCCAACGCCGCCCACGCCAAGCTCCGCGGACCAGGCGAACGGGCCAATGCGCAGTTGAAGACCTGGCGTATTCTGCGCAAACTCCGCTGCTGCCCTCTTCTGGCAGGTCAGCTCGTCAAAGCGATCCTTGTGCTTCAGGTCCGCGAAGTGGGATGAAGTGCCAGATAAAGACATGACCACCAACAAGGTGCTGGATGACGCGGTGCTCGCCGTACAGCGCGACATGGACGCGACCGGTATGGCCGGACGGCTCGGCTTCGACACCCCGGAGTGGGACGACCACGGATACCTGCGCGTCGAGTACAAGGGGCGATACTCCAGCCACGGATTGCATGCCAGCGAAGAACATGAACCGGTTGCCACCCTTGCGCTGATCGCTGATCTCGCCCAGGCAGTGATCGCCGAGCAGGATTGGAAAGCCTGGCCGATCTGCCCGGCACACTCCCTTGGGTTGTATCCAGAACAGACGGGTGGGGCGGCGCTCTGGAGATGCAAAGGTGGTGGCGGGCACACGGTAGCCGCGATCGGGGAGCTGAAGCGATGGGTTTGACCACCCCGGCGCGCGCCTGATCACCTGCGCCATCAGGGTGGAAAAGCCTCACTCTACGAACAACGCGGGCCCCGATCGAGCGCAGCCGTGAGGACAGGAGCCGCGAACACTCTTGGAACGATCGGCAAAAAAGGCGCGATAGATTTGCGCCGGGGAAGGCGACCGATGACACCCAACGCGATGGCGAGAGAGACTGACACCGCGCTCATCGAATGCTCCTTACAACAGCCGGAATGCTTCGCCGCGCTGTTCCACCGCCATAATTCGCCGATTCACGGCTACGCCGAGCGGCGACTGTCGCGCCCGCTGGTCGATGACATTGCCGCTGAGACGTACCTGATCGCGTTCGACCGCCGCGATACCTGTGACCTGTCCCGGTCGGACGTCCGGCCCTGGCTGTACGGGATCGCCTCGAACCTGACCTCTCACCACCATCGAACCGAGATCCGGCCCCGGACGTTGGCCAGGATGCGAGGGAAGCCGGTGAGGACCGCGCCGAGCGGGTTGAGGACTCGCTTGACGCCTTCGCCGCTCGAGGTCGGCCGGCTGAGTCGCCGGTCGGGGACCGGGACGTGCTGCTGCTGATCGCCTGGGCCGAGCGGACCTCCGACGAAGGCGGCAGGGCGCTCGGTGTCACGGCGGGTACGGTCCGTTCGCGGCTGCACCGTGCCCGCACGAGGATCCGCGCCGTGCTGGATCCGGTGCTCACCAGGAAGGAGTGTTGATCACGGGCGAATACCCGCAGGCTGATCTGGGGGCGCTGCGTCAGGCAAGGCCACAGCCCGCCCCGCCATCGCCTGATTCCCATACCGCCGCCGGGGACGCGCTTCTCCGGCGGGCCGCGGCGACGGCGGCACGGCGAGCCGGTCGCGTTCGCCTGCCCAGGGCGGGCCGGCGGGCTGTCACGATCGGCATGCTCGCTGCCATGATCTCCGCGGTCACGCTGTTGATCAACCCCGCAGGAGTCGAGGCGCCGCGCCCTGTCGTGCCCGGAATGGCGATGCCGGCCGGCAATGCGCGGGCGTTGCTCGGCCGGGCGGCCGAGGCAGCTGGGAACCGGGCGTTCACCGCCCCCCGGCCTGGCCAGTGGGCCTACATCGAAATGCGCATGCAGGGCGTCGGGACCACACTCATCATGACCGTCCCGTCCCGTAGCAGGCTGTACTACCAGCAGCTCCCCGCCAAGATCGGGACCGCCAACCCCGGCACTGACCCCATCTTCGTCACCACCGACGACCTTGTCCAGCCACAACAGGTACGTCACCCAGCATGACTGGCAGGCCATCCCTGGATGCGGCAGGTCTTCATCCCGGTCGGCGTCTGCCGGCTCAACCTGCATGAGGCCTGGTGACGCATCTCCCGACGGCGCGTCATCGCCGGGCGCTGCTTCGTCGGCCCCGACGACATCGACCACGCCATCCGCATCGCCACCATCGAGTTCAACGCCCAGGCCAAGCCCTGGGGCCGAGGGCGTCCACCGCCGCCACTGCGGCGCCGCCGTTTCTTCCACTTCCTTTGAGGAACGCAGCGCTAAGGCTTCTCGTCGAGATCCGAGCGGATCATGCTGTAGAGCACGCCGTCATGCCACTGGCCGGCGCGGAAGCCACAGCCGCGCAGGACGCCCTCTCGCGTGAACCCTGACTTCTCCAGCGCCCGCTGCTCCGCCAGGTTGGTGATCTCCGTGGACGCCTCGATCCTGTTGGCCACCGAGTGGTCGAACAAGTAGCGCACGAGCAGTCGGTGCGCCTGGGTGCCATGCCCCTGGCCGCGTTGCTCCGGCGCCACGATCAGCCCCATCGACCAGTAGTAGCTGGCACGGTTGGCGACCTGCTTGCCCCACGACACGAAGCCGACTCTGTCGTCGCCGTTCGCGATGATCAGAATGCCGCCGTCGTCGCTCAGCATCCCGTTGTCCTGCCAGCGCTCGCGCATGCGGTGGGGATTTTGGAAGCCGTACCACTGGAACTCGCCCGTACTGTCGGGATCGCTCGTGAGCCGGTGAAGGAAGGGCAGATCGTCCTCTTCGACCGAGCGTAGGCGTGCTGTCATGATCGGGACACTAGCCGATGTATGGACCGCTTGAGGCGGGGTCCCTGGAGCGGCGGATCCTCACCGGGTCCAGCCGAGATGATGACAGACCAGCCATGTGTCGATCGCGAAAAGAAGGCGATGCCGACCATCTCACCGATGAGAGGCATCTACACGGATGCCTTGGTGACGGTGAGACCTGCGCGGCGCTGACCGCTCGAGATCTGCGGCGGAAGCCCGATCTCGAGCGGTGCCGGCGATGGTATGGGGTGATCGTACGGGTGCGGCGCGTGTCAGTGTTCCAGGTCCCTGGCTGCATAGCGCAGGTGCTGGAGCAAGGTTCCCGCAGCGGGAACGAGAGGAAGGCCGGCAAGCACCGTGACCCCGATGGATCTACTGATCGACCCCAGGCCGGTATCGAGAAGGGCGAGCCGGTCGTCGCTCTTCGCGATCAGGGAGGGCAGCGCGGCGATCCGGTCCGTCGACATGAGCAGTTCGCGGACGAGGGGCATCGAGGTGCACTCCACGATGTCCTGCGGCACGGCGGCGCCGTCATGGAGGAACGCCTCCTCCAATTCGGCACGCAGGGCAGTCTGTTCCACCGGCAGGATCCACGGGAACTTGGTCAGATCCGCCAGTCGCGGGCGGCTGAGGTTCTGTGCCGGGTGCCCTGTGCGGGTGACGAGCAGGATCGGCTCGACATACAGCCGCTCCTGGTGCAGCCCAGCCGGTGCCGTCGCCCGGAGCCGGCCGACGGCCATGTCGGTCTCGCCGGCGAGCAGGGCGTTGTAGAGGAGATCGGGCGTCGCCTCCTGCACCTCGACGGTGAGTCTCGGGTGCTCCGCCTTGAGGCTCGTGATCGCATGCGGGAGCAGGACATTGGACCCGGCGAGGTGGGTCCCGACCCGAACCCTCCCGACATCCGCGTGGATCAGCAGGTCGATCTGGCCGCCGGCCTGGCGCAGTTGGGCGAGGATCGTGCGCGCGTGCGTGACGAAACTGCTCCCATAGATCGTCGGGGTAACGCCTCGCGGGCCACGCTGGAACAACGACACCCCGAGAATCTCCTCCACCTCTCGCAGTCCTCGCGTGATCACCGGCTGGGTGACATGCAGCGCCTTGGACGCGGAGATGAGGGTGCCGTGGTCAGCGATGGTCGTCACCAAGGTGAGATGACGGATCTTGAGCCGGCCGTCCAGAAGCTTGTCAGAGAGCATGCCAGCAAGATATGCGCATATAGACATAGCGAAGGTGACAACTGGCATTAGACGGGCATAGGTCGCGGACCTAACGTCGAGGCTATGCCAACCACTCGGCCGCCGGAGCTGTTGTGCTTCGTCGACGGCACGTTCGTATCCGGTACGGCGTCGTTCGACAAGATCGACCCGGTAGACGGCTCACTCGCCGCCACGGTGCATGAGGCGGGACGGGACACGGTCGACGCTGCCGTAGCCGCTGCGCGCAAGGCGATGCAGGGCGCGTGGGGCCAGACCTCGGTCAGCGCGCGCGTCCAACTGCTGCGGCGAATTGCCGATCGCATCGAGGACCGCTTCGACGACCTGGTGGCCGCCGAGGTACGCGACACCGGCAAGCCCGAGTCACTGGTCCGCGAACTCGATGTCGCCCGCGCGGCGATGAACTTCCGGGCATTCGCGGACGTAGTGGGATCGTCCGGCATCGAATCCTTCCTCACCGATGTTCCCGGCGGGCGTAAGGCGCTCAACTACGCGATCAACAAGCCCCTTGGCGTGGTCGCCGTGATAGTGCCGTGGAACCTTCCGCTCTTGCTGCTGACCTGGAAGGTCGCCCCGGCACTCGCATGCGGGAACGCCGTGGTGGTCAAGCCGTCGGAGGAAACCCCATCCAGCGCGACCCTGCTGGCCGAAATCATGATCGAGGCGGGAGCGCCCGACGGCGTCTACAACGTCGTCCACGGGTTCGGCCCCGGGTCGGTCGGTGAGTATCTCACTACTCACCCCGGCATCGACGGCGTGACCTTTACCGGCGAAACCGCCACCGGGTCGGCCATCATGCGCGCCGTATCCCCACATGTGCGCCCGGTCTCCTTCGAACTGGGCGGCAAGAACGCCGCCGTGGTCTTCGCCGACGCAGATCTCGAAGCCGCCATCGCCGGGTTGTCGCGCTCGGTGTTCCTCAACACCGGCCAGGTCTGTCTGTGCACCGAGCGGGTCTACGTCGAGCGTTCGGTGTTCGACGACGTCGCCTCCGGCCTCGCCCAGCAGGCTCGTGCCCTGAAGCTGGGCCGACCGGCGGACCCCGAGACGACGACCGGACCCCTGATCTCCCACGCTCACCGGCAGAAGGTCCGCTCCTACCTCGACCTCGCGGTCCAGGAAGGCGCAGAGGTGGTGGCCGGCGGCGGGGTCCCGGATCTGGGGGCCGAGCTCTCGGGTGGCGCTTGGATCGAGCCGACGCTGTGGACCGGGCTCGACAACACCCATCGCGTCCTCCGAGAGGAGGTCTTCGGCCCAGTGGCCGCTCTTGTCCCCTTCGACACCGAACAAGAGGCGATCCGGCTGGCGAACGACACGGCTTACGGTCTCGCGGCCAGCTTGTGGACGCAGAACATCGAGCGCGGACACCGGGTCGCGCAAGCGATGCGGGTCGGAATGGCCTGGGTCAACACGTGGTACCTGCGGGACCTTCGCTCACCGTTCGGGGGTATCGGTCTGTCGGGGATCGGCCGCGAGGGCGGGGTGCACTCGCTGCACTTCTACACCGAGCCGACGAATGTGTGCGTTCAGTTGTGAACGCTTTCCAGACTGCTGCCGAGCGGCTCATCCAGGCGGATGCCTCGCACACCCCCTGCGAGCCCCTTCGCGACCTGATCGGAGAGGCCGACCAGATCGCCGCCTACCGCGTGCAGGAGATGGTCACCCAGGCCCGGCTCGATGCGGGTCGCCGCATCGTCGGCCGTAAGATCGGCTTGACCTCCCGCGCAGTGCAGGCCCAGCTCGGAGTGGGAAGCCCCGACCACGGTGCCCTCCTCGACGACATGGCCTACGCCGATCGGGAACCCATCCCGCTCAGTCGTTTCCTCCAGCCCCGAGTGGAGGCCGAGGTCGCCTTCGTACTCGATCGCGACCTCGACGTCGAGATGGCCAACGTCGCAGACGTGATTCGTGCGACCGCTTTCGTCCTTCCCGCGATAGAGGTGGTGGATTCGCGCATCACTGACTGGGACATCAGGGTCACGGACACGATCGCCGACAACGCCTCGGGGGGAGCCTTCGTGCTCGGCACGACCCCGCGGGCGCTGAGCGAGGTCGATCTGCCCGCCATCGGCATGGCGATCGAGACGGCTGATCAGGTGGTTTCCACCGGAGCCGGCGTGGCCTGCCTCGGCAGCCCGGTCGCCGCAGTGGTGTGGCTGGCCCGAGCGCTGGCCACCCAGGAGACGCCGCTCCGGGCGGGCGACGTGATCCTGTCCGGAGCCCTCGGCCCGGTCGTGCCTGTCACGACACCGGGAAGTTTCTGCGCGCGGCTGTCCGGTCTGGGACAGGTCAGCGCCGTCTTTACACAAGGAGAAGACGCATGACGGTCGCAGTGGCCATCATCGGCTCCGGCAACATCGGCTCGGACCTCATGGTCAAAGTCAGTCGCCTGTCCAAGGAGTTGCACGTCGCCGCGATGGCCGGCATCGACGAGGCCTCCGACGGCCTGGCCCGGGCCCGGCGGCTCGGGATCGCGACCACGCACGAAGGCGTCGACGGTCTGGCGCGGATGCCGGAGTTCGAAGAGGTCAAGATTGTTTTCGACGCGACCTCGGCAGGCGCGCACAAGCACAACTACGAGGTCGTACGGGCGCACGGCAAGACCATGATCGACCTTACCCCTGCCGCAATCGGCCCGTACGTCGTGCCCCCGGTCAACCTGGACATGAACCTCGAGGCCGACAACCTCAACATGGTGACCTGCGGTGGACAGGCGACGGTGCCCATCGTCGCCGCGGTTTCCGCCACGACTCCGGTGGCGTACGGGGAGATCGTCGCGTCCATCGCCTCGAGGTCGGCCGGACCGGGCACACGGGCCAACATCGACGAGTTCACCGAGACCACATCGGCCGCGATCGAGAAGATCGGCGGGGCCGAACGCGGCAAAGCGATCATCGTGCTCAACCCGGCGGAACCGCCGCTGGTCATGCGCGACACGGTGTTCTGCCTGGTCGAGGAGGCTGACGAGCGGGCGATCAGCGAGTCTGTCGAGGCGATGGTCGCCGAAGTGCAGACCTACGTTCCCGGCTACCGGCTCAAACGGGCGGTGCAATTCGACGCCGTGGAACACGCATTCGTGCCCGCGCTGGGCCGCCCTTTCAAGGGCACGAGAGTGTCGGTGTTTCTCGAGGTCGCCGGAGCCGGCCACTATCTTCCCGACTACGCGGGCAACCTCGACATCATGACCTCGGCCGCGATGCGGACCGCGGAGCATCTGGTATCGCGACGGAGGAAGGCAAGGGCGTGGTGACCAGCCGGAAGGATGTCTACATCCAGGATGTCACCTTGCGTGATGGCATGCATGCTGTAGGCCATCAGTACTCGGTGGAACAGCTTGCGGCGACCGCGGCGGCACTCGACGCCGCCGGCGTCGATGCGATAGAGGTGGCGCACGGCGACGGGCTCGGTGGATCGTCCGTGGTCTACGGCCATGGTGCTCACACCGACTGGGAGTGGATCGAGGCTGCTGCCGGCGTCGTGCGGAATGCCAGGCTGACCAGCCTGTTGTTGCCGGGAATCGGACGGATAGAGGATCTCAAGCGCGCCCGCGACCTGGGCGTCGTCAGCGTCCGCGTCGCCACGCACTGCACGGAGGCGGATGTCGCCGCCCAGCACATCGCCTGGGCCCGTGAGCATGACATGGATGTCTCCGGCTTTCTGATGATGAGCCATCTCAATTCGCCCGAAGGCCTGGCTCAGCAGGCGAAACTCATGGAGTCCTACGGCGCCCACTGTGTCTATGTCACCGATTCCGGCGGCCGACTCACGACGGCTGACATGGCCGATCGCGTGCGTGCGTATCGGGACGTCCTGCTCCCGGAGACCGAGATCGGGGTCCATGCCCACGAGAACCTCTCACTGAGCGTCGCGAACAGCGTGGCCGCCGTCGAGAACGGCGCGGTACGGGTCGACACCTCGCTGGCCGGGCAGGGAGCGGGCGCGGGCAACTGCCCTCTCGAGGCGTTCGTCGCGGTGGCCGATCTCCTGAACTGGGAGCACGGGTGCGATCTGTTCGCACTGCAGGACGCCGCGGAGGGTCTCGTCCGGCCGCTCCAGGCTCGTCCGGTCCGCGTCGACCGCGAGACTCTGACCTTGGGCTATGCCGGTGCGTACTCCAGCTTCCTGCTCCACGCCGAAAGGGCCGCCGAACGCTATGGTCTCGACGCCCGCGCAATCCTGCTGGAGGTCGGTCGCCGTCAGTTGGTCGGCGGCCAGGAAGACATGATCACGGATGTGGCGCTCGACCTGCTCGCGAAGGAGTCCGTGTCGTGACGATCCCACTACAGGACCTGGCGGCCCGCCTGGACGACGCCGTGCTGAACGCTACCGCCATCCGTCAGCTGACCACCGATGTCGAGCTTACCCTCGAGGAGGCCTACGCCGTGCAGCGGGCCGGCGTCGCCCTGCGCGCCGAGCGCGCCGACTGCCCGGTCGGTGTCAAGCTCGGGTTCACCAGCAAGGCCAAAGCGGCGCAAATGGGCGTCTCAGACGTGATCCTCGGCACGCTCACGGAGTCCATGCAGGTGGAGGACGGAGGCACTCTCGACTGCGCACGTCTGATCCACCCGCGGATCGAGCCCGAGGTCGCGTTCCGGCTCGGCCGTGATGTCGATCCCGACGACCCGGCATCGGACCCGCTCATCGCCACGACAGAGGTCGCACCGGCTGTGGAGGTCATTGACAGCCGCTATCGGAACTTCACCTTCAGCCTCCAGGACGTCGTCGCGGACAACGCCTCTGCCGCGGGTTTCGCCCTCGGCCCCTGGCGCACCCTGCATGAAGTGCGTGACGACCTTGCGAACACGGCAGTCGTACTCGAGATCGACGGTCACATCGCGGAGACCGGCTCCACAGCCGCGATCCTCGGCGATCCGCTCCGAGCGCTGGCAGCCGTGAAACGCCTCGCCCGCCGACACCGGCTGGCCCTGCCAGCGGGGACGATCATCCTGGCCGGTGCGGCCACGGCAGCGGCCCCGCTGCAGGCCGGCTCCGTCATCCGGGCAACCGTTGCCGGCTTGGGGCAAGTGACCATGAGAACGGACAAGCGCCTTGGTTGAGTCGAAGGTGGTTGCGGGCATGGCGACGCCGCGCGGCAGGTTCCCTCACGTCAAGGTGGCAGGCGACCTCGTCTTCGTCTCCGGCACCAGCAGCAGGCGACCGGACGACACCTTCGTCGGGGTGGACATCGACGAATGGGGCGTCACGAGGCTTGACATCAAAGCCCAAACCCGAGCCGTGATCGAGAACATCCGCGTCATCCTCGGCTCCGTCGGCGCTTCGCTGGACGATCTCGTGCAGCTCACGACGTACCTCGTCAACATGAACGACTTCCACGACTACAACACGACATACGCCGAGTACTTCGACGGGTCAGGGCCGACCCGGACCACCGTGGCGGTGCACCAGTTGCCGCACCCGCACCTGCTCATCGAGGTCCAGGCTGTCGCCTACCTGAACAACGCATCGGACCAGGAGGTAACACGATGACCGTCCCTCCCGTCGTCAACTTTCAGGCGTGGATCGACGAGAACAGGCACCTGCTCAAGCCGCCGGTCAACAACAAGCAGGTATGGATGCCGATGGGCGACTTCATCGTCCAGGTGATCGGCGGGCCCAACCAGCGGACGGACTTCCACATCGACCCGTACGAAGAGTGGTTCTACCAGTACAAGGGCAACATGCACGTCAATCTGATGACCGACAACGGGCCCGAGCGGATAGACATCCACGAAGGCGAGATGTGGATGTTGCCCCGCAACATCCCCCACTCGCCGCAGCGCCCGGAGGAGGGCTCGATCGGCGTGGTCATCGAGCGCATCCGCGAAGAGGGAACGCTGGAGAAGTTCGTCTGGTTCTGCCCTCGATGCAACCACCAGGTGCACGAGGCAGAGCTCCAGGTTCGCGACATCGTCGCCGATCTCCCTCCAGTGTTCGAGCAGTTCTACGGCGACGAGAAAGCCCGCACCTGCGACCATTGCGGTGCCCTCCACCCGGGCAAGGGCTGACCGCATGCCGGACAGTCACGGCATCATCGACATCCACTCGCACGCTGTTCCGCGCAGCTGGCCTTATCTGGGAGAAGGGCGGCCATGGCTTCGCGTCGACTCCGAGCGGGAAGCGATGATCATGGTCGGGGCGGAAGAGTTCCGGCGCGTCAGGTCGAACTGCTGGGACCCCCAGGCTCGCCTCGCGGACATGGACGACGACGGAGTCTCGATCCAGGTGGTCTCGCCGACTCCCGTCTTCTTCGGCTATGACCTGCCGGGCGCGGAAGCCGAAAAGGTAGCCCGTATCTTCAACGACCTGACGCTCGAGATCTGCGCCCCCGGCCAGGGCAGGCTCCTGCCCTTCGCGCAGGTCCCGCTGCAGGATCCGGATGCCGCCTGCCGCGAACTTGACCGATGCGTGGCCGCCGGGCACCGGGGTGTGGAGATCGGCAACCACGTCGGCGACCGGGACCTCGACGACGCAGGCGTGGTGACCTTCCTGCAGCATGCCGCGGAACTCGGTGTCCCCGTGTTCGTCCACCCCTGGGACATGCCCGCATCGCCCCGCCTGGACCGTTGGATGGGGCAATGGCTGGCCGGCATGCCCATGGAGACCCATTTGTCGATCATCGCCATGATCCTCGGCGGGACGTTTGACAAGGTGCCGGACACGTTGCGGATCTGCTTCGCGCACGGCGGTGGGTCGTTCGCGTTCTGGCTCGGCCGGTTCGAAAATGCCTGGCGTCAGCGCCACGACATCATCGCCACTTCTCGGGAGCCGCCGTCGGCGTACCTGAGACGCTTCAGCGTCGACTCCGTGATCTTCGAACCCGCCGCGCTCCGCATGCTCATGGACACTCTCGGCGCCTCTCAGGTCATGGTGGGAAGCGACTACCCCTACCCGCTCGGGGAACGCCCGGTGGGCGATGTCGTACGCCGATCCGACTTCCTCTCATGCGACCAACGTGAGGCGATTCTGTGGGGCAACGCGAGCAGATTTCTAGGGCTGCCCGATGGCTGCTTGCAGGCGACGGTCGAGGAAGAGTCTCATCGGGTCCGCTCGCCTTGCCGGGCATGAAACTGCCTGCGAGGGGACATGGGTAATGTCCGGCGAACCCACCCCGGATCGGGACGACGGTGATGATGGGCTTCACGGTGGGAGACGTGGAGACGCCGGGTGGGTCCGCGCGCTGGAGGCGGGCCAGCACCGCCAGCAGGCCGAACAAGCACAGCACCAATCGCTGGACAAGCGAGAACACCACCTCGCGATGGCCGGGTCACGTCCACGGACGTGGTGTATGAATCGATCTTCGCGTGATCCTGTCTCAGGGTGAGAACGGGAACCGTGCCTCACCCTGAGCATGTGGGATGTCGGTACGCGAGGATTCGGATGGGGCCGCCGCGTACCTCATTCCCGCGGCGCAGGCTTGTCGTCGATCCAGCCAATGGCCTCGTATGAAGGGCGTTCACGAGTGCACTTGAGCTGGGGCTTATGAGGAAGCGGAAAGATCGCTTCCAACTCTGCGATGTTGTGCGATCAGACGGCGAAGCGCGGCATTTTTTGCATTCTCCGTGTCCTCACCGGCGTAGCCGAACACGCTCTACGGCCGGTCCCCCGGCCTATCGACAACCTGGCTCTCCATCTTCGCGGTCCACTCTGTAGGCGTGCCTGCCCTAACCGTCATCTTGCTGATGGGGAACGTGCGATCGGCGACGCTCTCGCCATACGTCCCCAAGAACCGGTAGTCCTGCGCACTCACAATGATCTCGAAGCGCTCCCAGGCTCCCGTGTAGTCGAACGCGACCCCGCGGCGGCCTGCCGCGTCGATCGCGTCCTGCTTGACCGAAACCCCCTGGATCATGGGCAGCGCCCGGAACAACGCGGCCCGCACGTCGGCGACCAACGGCTGCTCGCCCAGCAACTGGGAGATCGTCCGGAAGATCCGCTCCTGCCTGGTCGCGTCGGCGTCGTGGCCCTCCTTCACGGGAGTCGCATCGACGCTCGCCCCGATCCTGGCGATCATTTCCTCGGGGGTGACCGGCGCCCTGGCCAGGTCCGCGCCCGTGAGGCCGGGGCCGTACTCCTCCGTGACGAGCTTGCCCCGTCCGTCGTCCAACGCCAGCTGCTTGCCGTCCAAGCTGTGCCACGTCTCAAGAGTCATGCGCTTGTCGCGATCCACCTCGGGTTCCGGCTCCTTGCGGAGCGGAGCGATCGTCTGCTTCACGTACAGCCAGCGGCCCGGCGACCGAGTGATCTTGTACGGATCGGTCTCGGCGCTCCTGGCCGCCTTGTCGCCGAGCTCCTGAACGCCGGCGACTGGGATGATGGCAGGTTGTTCATCGCCGCGTACCGCGAGGAGGCCCGCGCCGACGGCCAGCGCGACCGACGCGGCCAGCGCCAGACGCCAGGCCAGGCGCGGTCTGCGCCGCCTCGGCGGGGACATCGGCGGGGGCATCGGCGACATGGGGACCGGCTCACGGATGGCCTGCAGCAACCGGCTGCGCGCCGCCGCCTTCGCCTCGCCGGTGATTGCCGGGGTGGCCTCGAGGAACCGTCCGAACTCGTCCATCATGCGTCCTCTCTCGTGTGATAGCCGGTGCCGAGGGCGGCCCGCGCCTGTTTGCGGGCCCGGTGCAGGCGCGAGCGCACGGTCCCGATCGGGATGTCGAGCGCCTGCGCCACCTCGTCGTAGGCCAGTTCTGCCAACGCCACCAGCAGCAGCACGTCGCGATCACCGCTGGCCAGGCCCGTCAGCGCCCCTGCTAGCCGACGGTCCTCGGCCTGCGCGGCCACGCGCCCGATCACCGCGTCGGCCATCGACTCAGGCGGCGGCTCCGCACCGGTACGCGTCAGCGCCCGCAGGAACCGCTCCTCATCGCGCCGCTGCCTGGCGATGAGGTTGGTCGCGATGCCGTACAGCCACGGCCTGGCCAGCGGCTGCGCGTGATCGTAGGAGGCGCGGCAGCGGAAGGCGGTCAGGAACGTCTCCGCCGCGATGTCGTCGGCGGCCTGCACGCCCAGCCTCCGCGCGACGTAGCGGTGGATCTGCTCGACATACCGGTCGAACACGCCGGCGAACTGCTCCGGGTCGTCGATTGACCGGCGGATGAGCTCGGCGTCGTCCGCCTCGACCATCTCCTCCGGTGGGGTTCGTGTCATGCCTGCTGTTTCCCGATGGGGCGAATCGAGTTCTCGACGGCCATGAGCCCGGTGCGTGAACCCGTCCAGGGCCTGCGGGCAACAGCAGGCCAGACGATCTTCCCGCGCCCGAGAGGCTCACGATGACTGTTGCCGGTTACTCAAGATGGTGATGAACGCGACATTCGCAGTGGTGATGCAGCTGCGTGAAAAGACTCCGCTGGACGTGTCCGGCGGGGTCTTGGTGTGCAGGCTGACGGCTTGATGTGCATCTTGCCGGGCGAATGGTCATTGTTGGGCGGCGGGGCGTAACCCGGCCAGGCGGAGAAGATCCGACGAACTCACCTTGAGAACCGTTGGTCATCCATGTTCTGTAGCGGCTTGATCAGGAACCGGCATGGGTTGGCGACTTCTTGTCTGATGCCGTGGTCATCGATACGGTGGTAGCGGTCAAGGTATCGGCAGCCGGTTTCCTGGTGGCCGAGCCGTAAGTAGAGCGTGGCCGCGCGGTGGTTCTTGTCATCGACTCCCAGGCCGATGTGGCGATAGCCGCGTTGAGCTGCTAGAGCCTCGGTTGCATGGATGATGGCGGTGCCGATGCCGTGAGACTGTCGTTGTGGCGGCCAGACGGATAGGCCGTTGAGTTCGGGGCAGTCGGGGTAGCGTTCATGTGCTTCAGCCGCCGCGCATCCGCGCCACCGAACCTCTCCGAATCCTACTGGGACATCGTCGATCCAGGCGGTCTGGAATGTGCTGAGTCCCTGCTGTTGACGGTGGAAGTGGACTTCGTGAGTGCGGTTGCGACCGGATGGGATGTGGAGCTCCAGCAAGGGAAGGTCGCTCTCGCGACACTCTCGGATGATCATCGTTAGGCCCTTCCCCAAATGATGTTGATCGTGACATGCCGGACAGTCCTTGTGCATCACGTTTGCGGCGCCGGGATATCCACGACGGTCGCGACTCGGCATGGCTGCAGCATGTGAGGAAATGACGTTCTGGTGATCTTTCATTCGGCAGCGATGACTTCGTTGATCGCGGCGCGGGCGGCCGATTCGTCGACGATGGTCATGTCCGCGATGAACGTGGCCAACAGGGGTCCCGGTAGTAATGGCGCTGGATCCAACGGATATGCCGCTGACCTGCGCCTATGGAGAGGCCTCGGGCTGGTGGGCCAGACCTGAGGCCGGCCCGTCCATGCAGGCCAGAGGCATATGTGTTGGATTTTCGGCCGAAGCTACGGGGACCCCGAAGAAGAAGACGGCGTGGGTTCGGTACGTGATGCCGGTGATGGTCGGCCACCCCGACACCACTGGCGAGGGCCAGGCGCCGGCCTCGCCCTGAACGCACGCAAGAGGCCCGCCGGATGTCAGCGGCGGCGTCAGGACGGCGACAGCCCGGTATCAGAGCGGTCGGCGATCGTTGGGGCATCGAAAGAAACGCCGCACAAGGAGCACACGATGCAGAAGTTCGACACCCCCGCCCCGATCGCCGCCGTCCTGCACATCCCCGCGGGACGCGTCCGGCTCATCGCCGCCGACCAGGCCGACACCGCGGTCGAGGTCCGGCCCACGAACCCCTCCAAGAGCCGTGACGTGAAGGCGGCCGAGGAGACCACGGTGGCCTACGCCGACGGCGTCCTGCGGATCGAGACCTCGGTGAAGAACCAGTACCTCGGCCCGTCCGGATCCATCGACGTGACCGTCAAGCTGCCCGCCGGCTCCCGCATCGAGGCGAAGGCGGCCGCCGCCGAACTCCGGACCGTCGGCCGCCTCGGCGAGGTCGCCTTCGACGGCGCGTACCGCCAGATCACGCTCGAGGAGATCGCGAGCCTGCGCCTGACCGCGACCGACGGCGACGTCGAGGTCGGCCGGCTGGGCGGCCCCGCGGAGATCAGCACCGCACGGGGCGACATCCGCATCGCCGAGGCCGGCGGCGGCAAGGTCGTGCTCCGCACCCAGTCCGGCGACATCGCGATCGCCGCCGCCGCCGGGGTCTCGGCCGCGCTGGACGCCGGCACCACCTACGGCCGTATCACCAACGCCCTCAAGAACGACGGCACCGCCGAACTCGACATCCACGCCACCACCTCCAACGGCGACATCTCCGCCCGCAGCTTGTGACCCGCAGCCTGTGACCCGCAGCCTCCCAAGGAGAGGCAGACCAAGCCCGCCGACGACGAACGGCCCCGGTCCATGCATGTGGACTGGGGGCCGTTCCAGGCCCTCCGCTCGGGTTCGTGGTCCGGAGAACCCAGGGAAACCGAACGGTCACCACTGCGCCTGCCGAAAACTCAATCCATGCAGTTCAAGCCGCATGTGAGTGCTCGTGGAGGACGCCGCCGAGCCTGTCTCGTCGGCGTATGTTCAGGTCGATGATTCGTTCGGGTCTGTGATCGGGTCCGGGGTGGGACGCAGTGGGGCTGCTTGGTTCAGGGCTTGATGTGCTCGGTGTTGGTTGTAGAAGCGTTCGTACTCGCGCAGGGCGTGCCGAAGATGGCGTTCGTTCCATACGAGGCAGCGGTCGAGAAGCTCGTGACGGCACGACTGCACCCTGTAGGGCTCGAATATTTGATTCATGCGCTGACCTGCAGGGCCTTGGCAGGCTTGCAGCTCTTGATCGTTACCGTCTGAGCGGTTGCTCAAAACCGGTTGAGCGACTGCTCGAACCGGGGGAGCTGGAGATCCAGCGTGTCTACGAACCCGCAGGTCGGACGCTGTGGCTGAATATTCGAGCCGCACACCCTGCTCGTCGGGCAGGATCACGCCAAAATCACTTCACGAAAGGTGATCGGGATTCCCGAACGCCTCGATCCGGCCGACGACAGCCTCCCAGTCTGGACGGAGCGCTACCTCGATCTCGCCGTGCGCGGAGTCCGCTCAGCTGAGGTCACCGCCAAGATCTCCCGGCACCTGGAGCGCTTCGGTGCCTGGATCACCGGCGGCCTCGGGCACGACCGGCTCTCGGCCGTCACCCCGCGCGAGATCACAGCCTGGCGCGACCACCTGGCCGCCGCCGGCAACCGCGGCCGCGACAACATGCCCGCGCCGATGGCGCCCGCGACCGTCAACAACCACCTCGCGCACCTGTCAGCGCTGTTCACCTGGATCACCGCGCACGCCCCCGAAGGGCTGCTGCGCCACGGCGACCCGACCAAGAAAGTCCCCCCGCTACCACTGCCCGCCCCGCAGCCGCGAGCGCTGGCCGCCGCCCAGGTGCGCACCGTCAAGAACGTCGTGGACCGGATCGAGACCTTCCACGAGCTCAAAGGCCGCCGTCACCGCGGCGCCGCCACGCCCCGGGTGCACGCCCACGCTCGCCCGCTGCGCGACCGGGCCATCATCTACCTGTTGTTCGGCACCGGGCTGCGCCGCGCGGAGCTGGTCGGCCTGGACCTGGACCAGCTGGAGCCGGCCGCCCCCGAGCGGCTGCGCCAGGCCAAGAAGGCGCGCCTTGTCGGCGTGCGCGGCAAGGGCCGCACCAGCCGCACCGTGTTCCTGGGCCGCGACGCCCGCCAGGCGCTGGCCGACTACCTCGACCAGGAGCGGCCCGGCGACGCCGCCGCCAGCGCCGGCCCGGCCGCGCTGCTGCTGTCGGCCGCCTCCATCGCCGCCCGCCGCCCCGACGGCCGCCTCTCGGCCCGCTCCATCAACACCATCGTCGGCGAGGTCGGCCGCCTGCACGACGCCCAGATGCCCGACCCCGACCGCAAGCTCGGCGCCCTGCGCCCGCACGACGCCCGGCACACCTTCGCCTTCGGTCTGTCGCAGGCCTCCGGCCACAACCGCGCCGAACTCGAGCGCCGCCTCGGCCACGCCAACGACCGCTACCTGCGCCTGTACACCAACCCACCCGACGACATCGCCGCCGGCTACGTCGAAGACCTATGACCGCGAGACCTGGACACCTCAACACGACGGGCAGCGTAGCCATCCGCCCAGTCGACGATCCGGTCGGCGAGTGCTATGACGGCAGCCGCGACGCCGGGAGCGCCTGGACCACCGGCTGCGTCGATGACGCTGAGTGTGAGCCGAGTATGGAACACCGCTTGGCCTGGCGTCGGTTCGACCAAGCTGTACCGATACCACATCGCCATGGTGGTGGCGCGCTCCGCGCCGGCTGCTGATCCAACTCAACCGCCACCAGATCTCGGCCCGCCGGGGCGCGATCATCTGACGCGGCCACCATCGCCAGCGCCGTTGCGTTGCTTGCTGGACTTCCCGGTGGCGCCTACGACCCCGTAGCCGATACTCGGGTTCGACGTTCAGGAGTCGCGGCGGGCATTCCTTCGCGGCGCGATGAAGACGGCCCAGGCGGCCACACCCAGGCCCGGACCGATGGACGAACCTAGCCCGACACCGTAAGTGAAGTTGTCGAAAAAACCCCCGACGACGACGCCGACGAGGAGGCCGAAGGCAGCGCCAAATGCGATCCAGATCCCGAGATTTGCCCAGATCCCGAGACCTGCGGCGGGCGGGGGCGTGTTGTTGTTGTTCGTCATTGCATCTCTCCCAAGGACGCGGGCGGACAGGGCTGACAATCTGGCGGCCCATCACGGGCGGATGTTGGTGTTCGCGTTGTCCGGTGTCCGGAGCGGCCGAGTGCCCGCCGCGCCTACGCCGTGGCACGGCGGATGAGCCTGTACCCGCCGACCGCGAACGCGGCGGCCACCAGGACCGGCCAGCCGGCGAGCAGCGCCGTGGGGGACTGGTCGAGCAACCAGCGGCCGATCGCGTGCCATTGCCGGGTCCACGTGATCAGCGCGGCGGCCAGCCCGAGCGCTGTGAACGCCAGGGTGAGGCTGGCCAGGACGCCGGTGGTGCCCCAGCGCAGGTACAACGTGCCGAGCAGGATCCCGAGGTGGGTCACGACCAGCATGGGTACCGCGTACCCGAGCAGGAGCAGCACCGGGTGGGCGTCATCCATGAACGGCAGGCCGAAGAAGCGCATCCCCACCCCCCAGTAGCCGGTGGCCTGTTCCACGGCGCGCAGCAGGCAGAGCACCAGCGCGTAGAGCACCGACTGGACGACCGCGAGCAGCGACCAGGCCAGGTAGAACTCCCGGCGGGTCACGCTCATGCCCAGCGCGTACGGGAAGATCTGGGTGACCGAGACGACGGCCATCCCGATCGCGACGCCGCACAGGCTGACCAGGCCGCCGGTGTTCGTCACGCCGTCGCCCGGGTCGTAGTTCGCCATGAAGGCCAACAGGTTGATGCCGAACGCGACGGCCGTCATGCCCCACGTCCAGCCCAGGATCTGCGGCCAGGCCGGCATCTGGAGACGAGCCACCTGGCGGATGCGGTTCATCGGGCGGCCTCCCGGTCCGCCGGCGCCGTTGCCGTCGGCGGTACGGTCAGGCGGACCACGAGTTGCTGCAACGACAGCGGCTCCAGCTCGACGTTCAGCGCCTGCGCGAGCGTCTTCGCGTGCGGTCCGAGCCCACCGAGGATGGTCGACCGGACCTGGCCGCTCAACCGCTCGCGGTGCAACTCGGTGCGTCCGGCGGCGAACCCGTCCACGGCCTCCGCCCGTCCGGTGGCCGCCACCGCCCGCCCGCGCAGGTCGTCGGCGTCCTCGTCGAGCAGCAGTCGGCCACGGTCGATGAGCAGCACCCGCTCGACCAGATCGCTCACCTCGTCGATGAGGTGGGTGGACAGCACCACGGTGCGGGGATGCCCGGCGTAGTCGGCGAGCAGGCGGTCGTAGAAAAGCTGCCGGGCGGCCGGGTCGAGCCCGAGGTACGGCTCGTCGAAGAACGTCAGGGGCGCCCGCGCGGCCAGCCCGACGGTCACGCCGAGGGCCGACAGCATGCCCCGCGAGAGCCTGCGGACCAGCCGCCCGGCCGGCAGCTGGAAGTCCGCGGCGAGGCCGTGCGCGAACGTGTCGTCCCAGTTCGCAAACAGCCGTCGTGCGGTGCGAAAGACGTGGCGCACGGTGTAGACGTGGGGGTAGCGCTGGCTCTCCCGGACGAAACAGACCTTCGACAGGACGGCCGGGTTCTCCACCGGTGGCGCGTCGAAGACCGACACGTTCCCCGACGACGCGAACGCCTGCCCGGTGAGGATCTGCATCAGGGTGGTCTTGCCCGCCCCGTTGCGCCCGAGCAGGCCGTAGATCGTGTGCTCGGCCAGCGCGAAGCTCACGTCGTCGAGCGCCGTGACGTCACCAAAGCGCTTGGTCACCCCGTGTGCGGTTACCACCGCCGTCATCCCAGCTCCCTCCCGACAACCGCACCGAATGAATCGATCATCTTCATCAGCTCGTCGTGGCCGATGCCGAGCTTGCGCGCCTCGGCGAGCAGGGGTTCCACGTACTG
Source organism: Nonomuraea sp. NPDC051941 (assembly GCF_044593615.1). Taxonomy (NCBI): domain Bacteria; kingdom Bacillati; phylum Actinomycetota; class Actinomycetes; order Streptosporangiales; family Streptosporangiaceae; genus Nonomuraea; species Nonomuraea sp. NPDC051941. The sequence continues at coordinate 3,442 of NZ_JBIUCF010000002.1, read as the reverse complement.
TTCGGTGAACCGTTCCCGTCGCCGCTCGCGCAGCCTGGCCCGGGCGCCACCGGCGACGAACATGCCGATGCCGCGTCGCTTGTAGAGCGTTCCCTCCGACACGAGTTGGTTGACGCCCTTGGCCGCGGTGGCCGGGTTGATCCGGTGAAAGGCGGCAAGCTCGTTGGTGGACGGGACCTGGGCCTCCTCCACCAGCGACCCGTCGATGATCGAGTTCTCGATCAGCTCGGCGATCTGAAGGAAGATCGGTCGGTCGTCGTCCATCGTTGGCTTAGCCGCCCAACTGGTTAGCTACATGTGTACGTAACCATGCAACCTTGCGCCGCGGCTGTCAAGCCGCCCGGGCGTCCCGCAGCGTCAAGGTCAAGCCCACAGGGCAGATTCGATTCGTCTGCGTACGCCGATCGTCCGGAACCCGGCGCCGTCCTGCCAGGGGCGCGCACGCCCTACCACGATCATGAAGCTAGTCCGGGTTGCCCGCCTCCGGAGCTTGCGCAGCGCCGCCGAGCGGCAGGCGCTTGGCCACATCCAGCCGTACCTCGCCGTAGGGCTGGACGTGCTGCCAGAACAGCGGGGTCAGCCCGCGCTGGTCGGCGGGTTTGAGCATGGTGGCCCATTCGAGGTCGGCCAGGACATCTTGGAGCATCAGGGTGTTGATGTACACGAGTGCGGCCTGCAGGATGCGCAGGCACAACACGCTCATCTCCAACTCCTCGCGCCGGTTGGTGGCGATGTCGCCGCCCTTGCCGTAGAAGATGACCGAGTTCGCTCCGTTGGAGGACTCCACCACGTTGAGCCCTTCCTGGATCTCCCGCTGCAGCTCGCGCAGGCGCAGATAGCGGGCAACGAAGATGGTCTTCTGCGCCCTGCCGACCTCCAGCATGGCCTGGTAGGTCGGGTGGGAGGCGGACTCGGTGAAGCGGCGCAGGATCGCCTCGGTGGAGGCGGTGCCCTGCTTGATCGCGGTCGCGTACTTGATCATTTGGTCGTAGTTCTGCTCGATCAGGTCCCACCGGATCGGCCGGGTCATCGCCGGCGTCAGCCGCGGGTACAGCTCGCTCTCGCCGCTCTCGATCCGGTACAGCTTGACCTTGTTGATCTGCTTGATGCGCGGCAGCAGGTCAAAGCCCAAGAGCCGGGTCACGCCGAACCCGATTTCGGTCTGGCCGTGGGAGTCGACGTAGTTGCCCTCGACCTTCATGGTGGTGCCGTGCCGGACCGCGCCCTCGATCATGGCGTGCACCTCCGAGGCCGAGGCGCGCAGGGTCTGGGAGTGCACGACCATGGACCCGCGTTCGATGTGCCAGTAGATGAGGATGCCGCGGCCGTACCGCGAATGCCACTCAGTGAAAATATTCTGATCGTAGGCGCGCACATGCGTGGAGTCAGAGGCGACCGTGGTCGTCCCCTCGCCCCACAGCGCCACGTCCCGGGCGGTGAAGGTGGCGTTCGCGATGGCGATCGCGATGTCGGTGGCGACCTGCGGGGTCAGGTAGCGGCGCCGGACGTAGCGGATGTCGTCCTCGCTGTGGGCGTGACCGCCGGAGGCCACGGCCCAGATCCCGGTATTGGTGCCGTACCCGAAGATCGCGAGCATCAGCCGCTCGGCCAGGACCTCGGGCTTGAGGCTGGAGCCGCCCGCCACCGAGGTGACCGCCTTCAGGCAGCCGGTGCGCAGCACCGCCTCCTTCAGCATGTCGATCAGCGGGACCGAACCCCAGCGCCGCCCCACCTCATTCTTGATCCGGCGCAAGTTCCGCGGCTCATCCGCCGGGCCGAGCTTCGTCAGCTTGATCGCGCCGGACTTACGCTCGGAGATCGCCAACCAGTCCAGCTTCGGCAGCGCGGTGTCGAGCGCCTCCAGCTCGGCGCGCATCTCGGCCTTCAACTCGGCGATGAAGTCCTTCGGGTCCAGCGGCTTGCGCAGCTCGGCGTAGTTCTCCACGCGGCGGGCGGCGAAATCCTTGGGCAGGTCCTCCTCCGGGTCGCGGAAGGAATGAGCGCCGACCACCCAGATCTCCTTGCACCGCAGGGCCTCGCGCAGTGCCTGGAAGGTGACGATCTCATACACCATCCGCACCACCCGCCGACGCCCGCGCTTGTCGTTCTTGAACACCAGGTCCTCCCACTCACCGGCGGTGCCGCGGTGCTCGGGCACCACCTCGCCGCGCGGGTAGTAGGTGGTGTTGCCCGCCTTGGCGTAGCGGCGGATCAACTTCAGCGCCTCGATCACCGGCTGGAAGGCGGTGTTGTTGCTCTTGAACTCCAGGGTGTCCAGCAGCGCGATCAGGCCGCGCCGGTAGTGGTTGGTGTAGGAGGCACGCAGTGTCGTCTGCACCGTGGTTCGGTAGGCCGGCCCCTTGGTCTTGAACTCGTGCACCAGATCGCGCAGCGTCTGCTCGCCACCGCTGACAGCCGGGAAGATGACCTGGCGGACCGAATCGTCGGGCTGGCCGAGCGCGGCGTCGGCGACCTTGAACAGGATGTTCTCCTTGCCGGTCACCCGCTTGAACGCGTTGATCAGCTCTTTGGTCACCTTGCTGTCGGCCCGCGCCTTGATCCGATGCACGGTGGCGATCAGCAGTTCCACCAGCGCGTCGGTGATCTCCCGCTCCCGCTCCTGGACCAGCGCCGCCAGCAGCAGCAACGTCAGCTCGCGCGGATGCGTGCGCATGTGGGAGGGCGCTTCCACCGCCGCCCGGGCCCGCCAGGCGGCCAGCACCTTGGGCGCCACGTCGGCGAACAACCCGGGCGGCAGTTCGATCGAGCGAGCCGCCGCCAGCTTGCGGATCTCGGTCATGATCGACTCCAGGCTCACGTTGCCCGGCGCGGACTTGATCAACGCCAGGAGGCCGGAGTCGATGTCGTCATCGTCCTCGGCAGGCGCCTCACCCGTGGGTTCCTGACGGTCACCGGCCCCTTCGCCTACCGCGCGGCTCGCATCGTCGATGCCGACCAGCGCGTAGATCCGCTGCGTGGTCTCGGTGTAAGTTCCGGCGGTAAATGGGTCTGTCGCACTTGGCGGGGAGTGATCACGTTCGGTGATCCTGGGCTCAGTTCAGCAGGGCCATTTTCCGGAGGAGATCGTAGCTTGCCCGGCCGAACATGAGCCGTTTCAGGAATTTGATCTTGCAGACTTTGCCTTCGACGACACCGGAGGAGTAGGGCAGGGTGAGTCCGGCCACGACGGCGGCGTGGTCACGTTCGAGACCGTTGACGAAGGTATGCAGGTGGGGCAGGTCATCGCTGCGGACGCTGGCGATCCAGCCGTTGAGGCGGTCGCCTTGTCGTCTGGTGAGGATCTTGGCGAACTCCTCGACGTGGCCGCGCAGCGCGTCCAGATCTGGGCAAGCCGCACGTACCTCCTTGAGTCTGACCTGCTCGTCGGCATCAAGCTTGTCGGGGCGGCGGCGGATCCAACTGGTGATGTGGCGGACCTTCG